>CAYXPO010000799.1:0-2553 GCA_964466925.1 uncultured Nitrospirales bacterium | reverse complement strand
GAGCCTGCCAAAACATGTTGAGGGGCAGGAAGCATGTGGAACAGACGAGCCGTGGGGATCATGGTGGTGTGGATGACCGGCCTGCAGGGGGTGCTTGCCGGAGCGCCGGTAACCTTCTTGGACGCCCGCCTCGAAAATGCCGTGCGCACCCAGTGGGAATCGGCCACCGGCCTTGTGCTGAGCACGCCGCCGGAAGACTCCGAGCTGGCCCATCCATTGTTTACCACACTGACGGCCCGGTATAAGGACATTGCCAATTTGGCCGGCCTTGAAGCCTGCACCTCCCTCACCCGGATTGATCTGGCCTACAACGATGTGAGCGACCTCTCTCCTTTGGCGAATCTTGCCGGGGTGCGGTATTTGGAACTGGGGTATGGTTCCCCGCTCACCGAACAGGGCGTCAACATGCAGGCCACCGGCACCAACCTGATTTCGGACCTGTCCCCATTGGCGAACCTGGTAAATTTGGCGTATTTGAACATTGGCGGAAACACCGGCATCACCAGCATTGCCGTGATTTCCACCCTGTCCGGTTTGCGTGAACTCTGGATGGGCGCTCAGACTATTTCGGATTGGACCCCGCTCTCGGACCGCGCGCAAAGTTTGGAGGTCTTCGCGGAGGTGGCGTGTGGCGTCACAAACGAGCACATGCCGGTTTTTGCCGGATTGCCCCTGCTCACCACACTCTGTTTTTTTCAGGAACCCGGCCTGTCGGATATCAGCCCGCTGGCTTCGTTAAATTTGGGGATAGCGGCCTTTATGTATTGCCCCATCACCGATTTCAGTGTGGCCGCCCATTGGACGAATCTCTATATGCTCCCGCTCAAAAATGTCCCCATAGGTTCGCTGGCCTCATTGGTTGGCCTCACCAACCTGCAAAACGTGGAAATCGTGAACTGCGGGATTTCGGATATCACGCCGTTGGCGGGACACACCTCCATTCAACGCCTCACCTTGACGGATAATGCCGTTGTGGACGTCTCCGCCGCCGCCACGTTATCCGGCTTGACCCAGCTTGGCTTGAGAAGAAACCAAATAACGGATATTCAGGCATTGGTGGATAATCCCGGCCTGGGAGGCGGCGATTCCTGCGATCTCCGGGAAAATCCGCTGTCGCAAGACGCGGCCTGCACGCAACTACCCGCGTTGCGCGCCAAATTCAATAATCCGGACAACTGCTCTTCCGACGCCATCTGCGGTCCTTTCGCCACGTTAACCATTTCCGTTAACGGCATGGGGGACACCATGCCCTCCCCGGGAGTGCATCAAGAAGCATTGGGCCAGACCGTGCATCTGAATGCGCGCCCATTGAACGGGTCCGGGTGGGCTTTCAGTCACTGGACGGGTGACATTAGTTCAGCGGCGCTGGACGAAAATATAACCATGGATGGCGACAAGACCGTTGAAGCCGTATATGTCACGCCGGGGGATCACACGCTGACCGTGATCAAAGAAGGGATGGGCATAGGATATATCTTTCCCGAACCGGGCATTTACGCGTATTTGCATAATCAGGCGCCCTGGCTCAACGTTAATCCCAATGCAGGAAGCTATTTTGGCGGATGGCGGGGCGATTTGTCCGGATTCGATATCAATCCATCGTTGACGATCGATGAGGATAAAACGGTGACGGCCATTTTTGAGACCTCGGGGTTCACCCTTACCACCCAGAGTGTGGGCACGGGCCAAGTATACCCTTGGGCGGGAGCGCATCGCTATGTCGAAGGCGCGGTGATCCCGCTCAATGCCTGGGCGTGGGGCGGCTGGACATTTGATCATTGGGAAGGCGATATCGGCGGGAACGACCCCGGTGCGAATTCCATCGAAGTAACCATGGATCAAAACCGCACGGTGACGGCCGTATTCATTATGAATGGGAAAACCCTGACCATCGCCGTGGAGGGGAGTGAGTGCGGTTTTACGGCACCGGGGGCCGGTTTTTATGCCGTCAATGCGGGCAGTTCATTCACTATTGAAGCGCATGCCAATGCGGGATGTCATTTTGATCGTTGGGAGGGGGATATTGGTGGTGCGAACCCGAAGAATCCCGTTTTGGCGGTACTTATGAATATAGATCGAACAATTACCGCCGTATTCGTTTCGGGCGGGAAAACACTCACCCTCCTTTCCGGTGGAACAGGGTGTGGCACGGTGCTGCCGCCTCCGGGCGAATACTTTCACGAGGACGGCGATAACGTTACCATCCAGGCCCTGCCGGGCATTGATTGTCATTTTGATCATTGGGAGGGGGATGCCGGGGGTTTGGAAAACCCCCTCTCCATCGTGATGGATCACGATAAAACAATTACCGCGGTCTTCACGGGCGGCGGGGGTGAAGGAAGTTTTTTGCCAAAATTCATTGTGACGGACTTCATCGAACTGGATAAAATCCACCGGATCAGCCGGTTCCGTTCCGGGGCGGGGCATGATTATACGCCGGGGGATCCGGAATCTTGCCGAAGCATGAAACACTACTATTGCCCCGGCTATGGATTCGATTCAACGGATGTAACACTGTTTGCGCCGTGCGCCGGAACCATTCTATGGAGCACC
>CAYXPO010000798.1:0-2555 GCA_964466925.1 uncultured Nitrospirales bacterium | reverse complement strand
TAATGTTTAAAAAGAATGGTCCAGAAATTCTCGCCTCACCCCCCCGCATTGTCCCAGCCTTGGTGCTGGTTTTCATACTCCTCTGTGTGGCGGTTTCCCTGTTTGAGCAACGCCCGCCCCAGCCCCTCCCGGTCAATGCCCCGGCCGATCAATTCTCCGCAGCGCGCGCCCACGCCCACATCCGCGAAATCGCGCAACGGCCTCATCCCCTCGGCTCGTCCGATAATGCCCGTGTCCATGAGTATCTTGTGAACGCTATTCGCGCGATGGGCTACGAACCGGTCCTGCGGCCCACCCAATTGCCGGGCCGGGATCCATGGCCGGATCAGCGCGTGTTCCATACGGAAAACATTCTTGTGCGCGTCCCCGGAACCGCCCCCACCAAGGCCGTTGTCGTCATGGGCCATTATGACTCTACGCCTTATGGCCCCGGCGCGGCGGACGATGGCGCGGCGGTTGCCAGCATGCTGGAATCCCTGCGCGCCCTTAAAAATGCCCCACCGCTTAAAAACGATGTGATTTTCGTCTTCACCGACGGCGAGGAAGGCGGCCTGCTGGGCGCGAAATCCTTCCTGTTGGACCCCTGGTACAACGAGGTGGGGATGGCCATCAACTTCGAGGCGCGGGGACACTACGGCCCCTCGCTGATGTTTGAGACCAGCCAGGATAATGCCTGGATTGCCCGCGAGTTCCTGAAGGGCGCGCCGTATCCCGTGGCTTCTTCGCTCATGTTCGATATCGCCGGACGCATGCCCACCACCACGGACTATGAAGTCCTCAAGAAAGACGGTGTGCCCGGCATCGGCTTCGCTTTCATTGGCGGCCTTATTTACTATCACACCCGTAATGACAATCCGGATAATCTGAGTCTCGCCTCCTTGCAACATCACGGCTCCCACGCCCTCTCGCTCGCCCGCCATTTCGGCAATCTTGATTTAAGCGCCTTGAAACGGATTGACCTTCAGCATCCCGGCAAGGACAATCTGGTCTATTTCAACACGCTCGGCTTCCATACGGTGCATTATTCCATGGCTTGGGTATGGCCGCTGGCCGCCCTGCTCTGCCTCCTTTTCGCGGGCGTGACCGCGATTGGATTCGCCCGGAACCTCCTGTCGGCGCGGGGACTTCTCATCGGCTTGTGCATGCTGCCCGCGGGCATGCTCGCCGCCGCCCTTTGCACGGGAGGGATCATCTTCCTCGGATTTCTGCTTCACAACGAATATGTGCTCTACCGAAGCTTTGAATACCTGCTCGGATTGCTCGCCCTCACCCTCGCATTGACCTTCTTCATCTTCCATCAGTTCGGACGCCGCGCCCGCTCGCAGGAATTGGCCCTTGGCGCGCTCGCATGGTGGGTGGCTTTGAGCGTGGGGATGGCCGCCTCTTTCCCCGGCGGGAGTTTCCTGCCGCTCTGGCCCGCCGCCTTTGCGCTCGCCGCCCTTGGACTTCTCTTCGCCCTCCATGGACGTGTCGGCGCAGCGATGCAACTGGCCCTGGTCCTTTTGGGGGCCGCGCCGGGCATTATCCTGTTCTCCCCAATGATCCTCCAGTTTTTTTATGCCCTCACCGTTATTTTTGCACCGGGCATCATGGCCGTCGTTGTTCTGTTGGCCGGACTTCTTGCCCCGGCCCTGCTGCTCCTGAACCGCCCCAACCGTTGGTGGTTTTCCGCCGTCTCATTCGCCTGCGCCGTGCCCCTGCTGGCCATTGCACTCTATGGACGTCCTTTCTCTTCTGAATATCCCAAAATGAACAGCCTTTGCTATGCCATCAACTGGGATTCCGGCCAGGCCTATTGGCTCAGCAGCGACTCGCGCCTCGATACCTGGACCCGTGGTTTTTTCGCGCAAGGCGCCTCCCGTGAAACCCTCGAACCTTTCCTCTCCAACGACCCCAACCGCTACAGGAAGGCTCCCGCGCCCCAATGGTCTTTTGAGCAGCCTGTTGTTAAGGTGCTCGAAGATCAAACCCAAGACGGGCAACGGACACTTCACCTGAAAGTAATTTCGCTCCGGAAAGCCGCCGAAATGGAATTGTTCGCCAAGGAGCCCACCCAAGTGCTGGCCGCCACCCTCAACGGGACCAAACTCGGCGAAGACAGGCAGAACCCTCAAAAACAGTGGCGGTTGTATTATCGAGGCTTTTCCGGTGACGGTCTTGACCTGATTTTAACGGTGAATGCCGAGACCCCGGTCAATCTCACGGTCCGTGAAAAAAGCTATGGCATCGAGGACCTTCCAGGTCTGAATATCCCCGCCCGGCCCTGCAACATGATCACCGAACCCAACACCGTGCGCTGGTGGCGCGGTTTCCGCAGTAACGCCACCTATTCCATCAAGACCTTTTCCCTATGATATTCTGTACATTCACACTGAATTTCCCATGACAACCGGTCTTTCGGTGTGCCTGAAACAATAAATACACTTCTACCCATTAAAGCTTGATTTTTCCCCATCAAGGTTTTATACTTTCCACCATTAACGTAACAGTTGATTTTTTCGCGGGTGTTCACCCACTTTTTCAGGCATACGCCCTATGCCCATAAGGACCAACAC
>CAYXPO010000797.1:0-2558 GCA_964466925.1 uncultured Nitrospirales bacterium | reverse complement strand
GAAATAATCCTGTGCCTTGGCGGGTGCCTGTTTTTGGTCGCGGTAAAGATATCCCAGTTGCCGAAACACATCGGCATCCTTCGGAACCAGTGATAAAAGGTACTCATACCGGGCGATGGCATCATTCGTCCAGCCAATTTTCGCTAAACATTCCGCGCTGAACCGGACCGCCTCGATATCGTTCTTGTTTTTCTTCACCAGCGCCTCGAATTGACTTTGCCTATATTACGCATTGAGGTGTCATAACCAGGGTCCACTTCCAACGTGCGCGTGAAATACTGTATGGCCTGCTCTAACAATCCATATTCCGCACAGGCGCTACGATGTCTCACGACGTCTTCAGCGATGTTCCGGCATCGGGCAGGGTCACCGCGAAACGCACCACGTCCGTGACGCCTTCTTGCGTCATGCACGCCACTGTGTGTTCTCCCGTGGCGAGGTTCAAATACAATGGGGTTTGATCGTCGGAAGTGCCCAGATAGCGGTCATCCAGATACCAATGCAGGGTGGCATTGCCTTCCAAGGAGGCATCCAGGCGAATGCGGTCGCCGCCGGTTTCGCCCGTAAGCACATACTGCGCCTTGTTGGCCGGGGATTTGATGTGCAGCACCATTTTCTCTTCCACGGGCGCGCCTTCTGTTAGCGGTTCCACCGTGACTGGATTCATGATATGCGCCAAGTCCCACGCGTGCGCGGACCCCGGCCACCGCTCCACGATGCCCTTCCGGGAAGGGTTGGGGTAATGCACGTCGCACCGCCGGTGGAGATACTGCTCGCGCGGCAGAACAGCGTTCCGCGTGTGCGGGCAATGTTCCGTGGCGGGCAGGCCGCTCAATGCGCACACCAACACGGATTTCAAGGCATCGCCCGGATCGGGCCATGCGGGTGTGGATAGCGGCGGCAAGGATCGGAATATCGCGGCGGCCAGGGGCAAGGCCGCCCAGGCGCCCACGAGCCGTTTCGAGGGGGTTCCGTCGCTATTGCCCACCCAAACGCCCACCACGTATTGGCGGTTATACATGAACGTCCAGGCGTCGTGATAACCCGTGGAAGTGCCGGTTTTCCAGCATACCTTCGGCAATACGCCCACCGCCTTGGCGAGATTGGAATCGGTCTCCAGTGGCAAGGACTGATTCAGCATGTCGTACAGGGTAAGCGTTGTGCCCGGAGAGAGCAGACGGCACCCCTCATGGTTTTTTTCACTCGAAATAGTGCGCAGGGGGCGGTACACCCCCAGATCCGCCAGCATGCAGTAGGCCGCCGCCATTTCGTCCAGGCGCACCTCGCAATTGCCCAGGGTCAGTCCCAAGCCATAATACTCGGGCGGCTTGGATAGGGTGGTGAGGCCGGCCTTCCGTAAGAATGGGTGCAGCGCATCCACGCCGGTACGTTCCAACACCATGACCGCGGGAACATTCAGCGAAAGCCGCAAGGCGTCCGTGGCGGTTACCAATCCATTGAAATACCCGTCGAAATTTTCCGGGTTATACCGCCCCAGGTCGAGCGTGTCATCCAGCAGCCGTTCCGAGGCATAAAGCTGATGATTCTCGATGGCCAGTGCATAGGTGAACGGTTTGATCGTCGAGCCGGGCGAACGCGGCGCCGTGCATAAATCCACCTGCCCGCCGCTCTGCCGCATGAAGAAATCCGCGCCGCCCGCCCGCGCCAGCACCGCGCCCTCCGCCACCTCCACCACAAGGACCGCCGCGTTATTCACTTCATGATCAAACCGCTTCAAGTGCCGTGTAATCAACGATTCCACGCGTGCTTGAACGTCCGTGTCAAGGGTCACGGAAACCACCGGCGCGGTTTTCTTGCGCTGGTGCAGGGATTGCGCCAAATGCGGCGCCAGACGCGGAAATTCGTGCCAGGCCGCGTTCAACGGCTGCTTCACCGCGTGTTCGTACTCATCACGGGAAATGAAGCCTTCCTCCAGCATCCGTCCCAACACATGATTGCGCCGGGCCTTCGCGCGGGCCGCGTGCTTCAATGGCTGAAAGCCCGTGGGCGACTTCGGCAATCCCGCCAGCAACGCCGCCTCCGGAAGGGTTAGTTCAAGCGCCGGTTTCCCAAAATACCGCCGCGCCGCCGCCTCCGCCCCGGTCAAATTCAGCCCATACGGCGCTTTATTCAGATAGGCGGTCAGGATTTCATCCTTCGTGGCGGTGGCTTCCAGCCGAAGGGCGTTCCATCCTTGCGCGATCTTTCCCAAAACCGACCGCGAACCCCGCGGACGCGTCTTTACCACCTGCATGGTCAACGTGGAGGCGCCGGAGGCGATCCCGGCATGCCGGACGTTTTGCATGCAGGCCCGCGCAACGGCCAACGGGTCCACGCCGCAATGCCAGTAAAACCGCTGGTCCTCGGCCGCGATGGTGGCCTGCACCAGCCGTGGGCTCACTTCCCGCAACGTGCGCGGGAAACACCAGTGCTCTCCCGGATTCATGAACGCGTGCAGCAACCGCCCCTCCCGATCCCTCATTTCCCAGGAAGGGGCTTGCGCAAAATAGGGCGCGGTGTCGAGCGGCAGCACCCGCGCCAGCAGCAACACACCGGCC
>CAYXPO010000796.1:0-2561 GCA_964466925.1 uncultured Nitrospirales bacterium | reverse complement strand
CAATCCCGCCACCATCATGGCCGACCCGGACACGGCCGACCGGGTGTATATCGAACCCCTCACCGTGGAGTTTTTGGAACGGGTGCTGGACCGCGAGCGTCCGGATGCCTTGTTGCCGACCGTCGGGGGCCAAACGGGCCTGAACCTGGCCGTGGCGCTGGCGGAACAGGGGATATTGGACCGGTACGGCTGCGAACTAATAGGCGCGAAACTCCCGGCCATCAAGAAGGCGGAGGATCGCGGCCTGTTCAAGGAGGCGATGCTGCGGTGCGGGCTGGATGTGCCGCGCAGCCAGGTGATCCATTCGCTGGAGGAGGCGCATGATTTCGGCGCGGAAATCAACTATGCCGCGGTGATACGTCCGGCGTTCACCCTGGGCGGCTCCGGCGCGGGCGTTTCATTCAACAAGGAAGAATATGGCAAAGCGGTCCAATTCGGTTTGGAATGCAGTCCGGTCCATGAGGTGCTGGTCGAGGAATCGGTCCTCGGCTGGAAGGAATATGAACTGGAGGTGATGCGCGACCTCAAGGACAACGTGGTCATTATCTGCTCGATTGAAAACGTGGACCCGATGGGCGTTCACACCGGCGACAGCATCACGGTGGCCCCGGCGCAAACCTTGAGCGACAAGGAATACCAGCTTATGCGCGACGCCTCCATCGCGATTATGCGCGAGATCGGCGTGGACACGGGGGGCTCGAACGTGCAATTTGGCACGCATCCCGAAACCGGGCGCATGGTGGCGATTGAAATGAATCCGCGCGTGTCGCGCAGTTCCGCGCTGGCGTCGAAAGCCACCGGATGTCCCATCGCCAAGATTGCCGCGAAACTGGCCGTGGGCTACACCCTCGATGAAATTCCCAATGACATCACCAAAGTAACCCCCGCTTCCTTCGAGCCGACGATAGACTATGTGGTCACGAAAATCCCGCGCTGGGCGTTTGAGAAATTTCCGGGATCGGAACCGGTGCTCACGGTGCAGATGAAAAGCGTCGGCGAGACCATGAGCATTGGCCGGACCTTCAAGGAATCCCTCCAAAAAGCCATTCGCGGCCTGGAAATCGGGCGGCACGGATTCGGCGGGGACGGCAAACACAAGGCCCTCACCGGGAACCCGTGGTCGAAGGAAGAAAAAGAGGCGCTGCTCAAGGCGATCCGCACACCCAATCCCCAACGTGTGCTGCAAATGGCGCAAGCCTTGTGGTTGGGCGCGAGTGTCGAGGAACTTTGGGAAATCACCAAGATAGACCGGTGGTTCCTCCGGCAGATGCGGGATATCGTGATCGAAGAGAAGGCACTGCAATCGGAAAATCCCTCGGACGCGGGTACGATGCGGCGCGCCAAGCAATTGGGCTTCTCCGATCATCAATTGGGCCTTCTCTGGAACCGGACGCCGCTGGAAATCCGCGCGTTGCGCAAAAAACTGGGCGTTGTGCCCTGTTACCGGCTGGTGGACACCTGCGCCTCCGAATTCGAAGCCTATACGCCGTATTATTATTCTTCGTATGAGGACGAAAACGAAGTGAAGCCGGCGGAAAAGCCGCGCATCGTCATCCTGGGCGGCGGCCCCAACCGCATCGGCCAGGGCATCGAGTTTGATTACTGCTGCGTGCATGCCGCCTTCGCCCTCAAGGAGGACGGCTTTGAGACCATTATGGTCAACTGCAACCCGGAAACGGTCTCCACGGATTACGACACCTCCGACCGGCTGTTTTTCGAGCCGGTGACGTTTGAAGACGTGATGAATATCGTGGAGGAGGTGAAGCCGGTGGGCGTGATCGTGCAGTTTGGCGGGCAGACCCCGCTGAACCTCGCGAAGCAACTGGAAGCGGCGGGCGCGCCCATTATCGGGACTTCCCCGGACAGCATTGATCGGGCGGAAGACCGGAAACGCTTCCGGGACGTGGTGGAGAAACTGGACTTGCTCCAGCCCGCCAATGACACGGCCAGTTCCTTTGAGGAAGCCGCGGCAATCGCGGAACGCATCGGGTATCCCGTGGTGGTGCGCCCGTCATTCGTGCTGGGCGGGCGCGCCATGGAAATCGTGTATGAGCGCGAGGCCCTGGAACGCTATATGCGGTTTGCGGTGGAAGCCTCGCCCGAACGCCCGATCCTGATCGATAAATTTCTGGAAAATGCCATTGAAATTGATGTGGACGCCATCGCGGACGGGGAAACGGTGGTGGTGGCGGGGATTATGCAGCATATCGAGGAGGCGGGGGTGCATTCGGGCGACAGCGCCTGCATTTTGCCCCCGTACGATCTGCCGCAGGACGTTATCGAACGCATTAAGCAGCAGACCCGCGCGCTGGCGCGAGAACTGGACGTCATCGGATTGATGAACATTCAGTACGCCGTGCGCGATCATGATATCTTCCTGCTCGAAGTGAATCCGCGCGCCTCCCGGACGATTCCGTTTGTCAGCAAGGCCATCGGGGTTCCGCTGGCAAAACTCGCGGCGCGGGTTATGGCCGGAAAAAAACTGAAAGAACTCGGCCTTACCGAAGACCCGCTGCCGAACTACACCTCCGCAAAGGAAGTGGTCCTCCCGTTCATCAAGT
>CAYXPO010000795.1:0-2563 GCA_964466925.1 uncultured Nitrospirales bacterium | reverse complement strand
CCGCGCCGCATCGGAATGTAGGTGATGTCCGCGCACCAGACTTCCAAAGGCCGGGTAATCTCCATTTCCCGCAGCAAATACGGGTATTTCACGCTTTCCGGCTGCGGACGATATGATAATTCCGTCACGATGCGGGCGGGGGTGGTGTGCGCGGACAGCATGGAGGCCCGGCCCTTGGCGGAGAAATTATCCCAGGAGCCGCATAGCTGGACACAGTTTGCGGGGTGATTGCCGGACGGGCAGTACGCGATTATCGGGCGGAGCTGAGAGAGTCCGGAAAACGGGACGTGGAGGCGGAAAAAATGTTTCAAAGGCCGCCTTGTTATGCATTGAACAGTGTTCGGAAAACAGGGTGTCCGGAAACCAGTTTGGATGGGCAGTTATTGCCGGCGGGCGGCTCCACCTGTGCGCCCCCTGCCAGTGTGAACGTTGCCCGATTTTCCGGGAAGGAAATCCATGCAAAGGAAATGACCGGTCACTTTGGCACAAATGGGCATGATTCCCCGCCGGCTCGGATCATCACTGACATGAATAAACCCAGGGTTTGCATGTAAAAAGAAGGATATTCACAATAAGGATGTTGCACCGGCCCATGGGCCGGGGGTACTTTGGGTCACATGGACGAATGAAGTGGACGGTCCGGTTGCAGGGCATAACGGAATCAAGGATGGAAACGCCGGGATTTGGAAACCCGTTTCCGGCAAGAACATAATGGGATTGGACTTTTATGACAAAAAATGGCATGGCCGCGCACCGGGGATACCGAAGGAGGGTCCTTGGCGCGGCATGGATGGGATAAAGGGATATATATGAGAATGAATGGATTTGCCGTGCGGGTCTTGATTGTTGGGATGGTCTGCGGCGGCGCCTGGTGCGGAACAACCACG
This sequence comes from uncultured Nitrospirales bacterium, assembly GCA_964466925.1. GTDB lineage: Bacteria > Hydrogenedentota > Hydrogenedentia > Hydrogenedentales > CAILVY01 > CAILVY01. The sequence continues at coordinate 1,676 of CAYXPO010000795.1, read as the reverse complement.
GTCGAGGAGTTGAATATCATTATGAAAACGAGCGATGCGGCACAGCGCTGGCAACCGTTGCCCATAACCTTGGAACCCGCGGCGTGGGTGTGGCTGCCTTCGCAGCGCACCTTGCCGAACACGTTTGTGCTGTTCCGCAAAGAACTGGATTTGCCGGAAGCGCCCGTCCGCGCGGCGGGCTGGATCAGCGCGGACAGCCGGTACCGGCTTACGGTGAACGGGCAGCGGGTGCAGTGGGGCACGGCGCCGTGCGATCCGCGAAACGTGGACGCTGATCCGTTCGACATTGCGCGTTATCTGCACGCCGGCAAGAACGTGATCGGAGTGGAGGTGCTGTTTTACGGGCATGGCGACGGCACATGGCCCGCGGGCAAGCCGGGATTCATTTTTAACGCCGCGCTTGACTATGCGAACGGTCAACAAGAGTCCGTGGTGTCCGATGCTTCCTGGCTCACCTTTTTGGATCGCGCGCACCGGCCCGGTCAATACAAGCGCTGGTTCCTGCGTGCGCTCCAGGAGGAATTCGACGCGCGCCTGCATCCGTTTGGGTGGGATGCGCCGGAGTATGCGCCCGGTGCGCAATGGGCGCCCGCCATGCGGGTCGAGTGCCCGCCGGACAAGCCGCCCGCGTGCAGCCGCTATAATGGCAACGACCTCATGGAACGCGCCCGGGACGGTTCGCTGCGCGCCCGTCAAATCCCCATGCTTACAGAGATGGAAGTTCCTGTGCTGCGCCTGGCGGACTGCGGGCGGGTGACCTGGAAGCGCGATCCCGCCGATTGGTTCGACTTCCGCATGCCGGATTCGTTCGACATTGTCCGTGAGCCCGTGGCGAAAGAGCAGGGCGTGAATGCGTGGGAGATTCCCGCCACCACCGCGCGGGAGGGTGTATTCGCCACATTCGAGTTCAAGGAGCAGATCGTCGGATGGCCGTATTTCACCGTTGATGCGCCGGAGGGCGCGGTGGTGGAATTGATGATCCAGGAATCGCACGACCCGAATGGCCCCCTTTGGATGGACACCCACTTTCATTCCTGGTCCCGCTTCATATGCCGCGAGGGCGAAAACCGCTTCGAACCGTTTGATTATGAGAGTTTCCGGTGGGTGCAACTGCATGTGCGCAATGCCTCACGGCCCGTGGTCGTTCATGATGTGGGGGTGCGGCGGCGCCTCTTCGACTGGCCGCACCGTCCGCACATTGAATGCGCGGAACCCGCCCTGCAAACGTTGTTCGATGCCACGATAAACACCCTTTACAACAGCGCCCTCGAAACCTTTGTGGACGGCATGGGGCGCGAGCGGCAGCAATACAGCGGCGATTGCGGCCCGCAGTTGTTTGTTTCGCGCTATGCGCTTGGCGAGAACCGGCTCCCCGCGCGGTACCTGCGCACGTACAGCGAGGGCATGACCCCGCAGGGCTATTTCATGGATTGCTGGCCCGCGTTTGACCGGCTGGCGCGCGTGCTGCAAAAACAGATGGGCGGCGCGTACTGGGGGCCGCTGCTCGATCACGGCATCGGATTCAATTTCGATTGCTGGTGGCACTATCTCGATACCGGCAATCTGGATGATCTTCGCGAGCCCTATCCCCGGCTGCTGCGCTTCGAGGAGTACCTGGAATCCATCGTGGGCGGGGACGGCCTGTTGCCCGTCGAGAATCTGGGCATTCCCACGGT
>CAYXPO010000794.1:0-2564 GCA_964466925.1 uncultured Nitrospirales bacterium | reverse complement strand
ACTTTCTCATGAAACCCAACGCCTATGGCGGGCTCCCCGATCAGTTTGAGGGCATGTTGGTCTTCAAAGGAATCGAGCGCACGATTTTTGCCCGGGGCTATGTTCACGTGAATGAAATTTCCGGCGCGCAAGAAATCCTCCGCATTTTCAATCATCCCGCCGAATACGATTTTACCGTGCCCCAAGTCATGGAACGGCTGGCGGAAGTGGAACAATCCATTCCAATTGACGCGGTGGAGGTCACGGTCAAGGGCTTTTATACGCCCGAATATGACATTGAGGCGATTCCGCATCCCAAGATCGCGTCCGACGATTCCCACACCCGGGAAGGATGCGGGCGCGCCTGGATCGAAGTGGAGTGCGAAAAAGATAAAGACGCCATCATTCGCGCCGTGAGAAGCGGCCAGGCCCGTATTCATTGCAACGGCACGGCGCATCAGTCCGCATGGTCCAACCGTGGAGGTAACGGCAGTGGCTAACCGAGTGGCGATCTGTGCGGTGGCACAGACCAAGTTTGAATCCAACAAAGAAGGCCTGCGCTTCCAGGGGCTGCTCTGGGAAGTGGTCAAGAGCGTTCGCGAACAAACCGGCCTCGATTTCGGCGAACGGGGCATCCAGGGGGCCGTGACCGTCTCGGACGATCTGTTCGATGCGCGCACCATCTCCGATGGGGCGATCACCGACGTCGTGGGCGCGCATTATGGCAGCGAGGAGAAAGTGGCCGCGGACGGCGCGCAGGGCGTGTATTACGCGGCCGCCACCATCCTGAGCGGCCACCACGACGTGGTGCTGCTCACCGGGCATTGCAAGGAATCGCAGCCGACCAGCCGCAACATGGTGACGCATCTGGCCTTCGATCCGTTCTTCACGCGCCCGGTGGGGCTGGACTACCTGAGCGCCGCCGCCCTGCAGGCCCGGGCCTATATGGAACGTTCCGGTGTCACGGAAGCGCAACTGGCCGATCTCGTGGTGCGCGCGCGGCAGTGGGCGGCGAAAAACCCCGTGGCGCAGGAAACCGCGCCGGTGACACGCGAGGAAGCGTTGGCGTCGCCCATGGTCGCCGACCCCATCCGTAACGCCTTCATGTATCCGGCGTCCGACGGGGCGATTGCCATGATCCTCGCCAGCGAAGCACGCGCCGCCGAATTCACCGGTAAACCCGTCTGGATCACCGGACTGGGCAATTGCTATGACGCATTCTATCTTGGCGAACGCGACCTCGGCGGCAACTTTGCCCTCGAACGCGCCGCCCAACGCGCCTACACCATGGCAAAAATAAAGGACCCGCAAACGGCGTTCGATGTCGTCGAAATTGCCGATCAATACATGCATCAATTGCCGCAGTACGCGGAAGGACTCGGGCTGTACCGGCTGGGCCACGGCAAGCAATGGCTGCTCGATGGCGGCCCGGACCATCAGCATGTCAATCGTTCCGGCGGCATGATCACGGGCAATCCGCTGATGCTGGGCGGCATGGCGCGGGTGGCGGAGGCGGTCCTTCAATTGCGGGGTGAAGCGGGGGCGCGCCAGGTGCCGGGCGCCAAACGGGCCGTCGCCCAAGGCGCCACGGGCCCCGCCGGGCAATGCCAGACCGTTGTGGTGCTGGAAAACTAGGGAGTAACAAGCACAATGAAACACAAAAGCAGAAACGTGGCCATCATCGGCAGCGGTATGTCCCGGTTCTCCAGCCACCGCGAAGAAGTCAACCAGCTGGAAATGATCCACGAGGCCGTGCTGGAAGCCTTGCACGATGCCCAACTCACGTTGAGCGACGTGGATTGTGTAATCCATGGCAACATGGAATTGTTCGAGATGATTCATCAGCCGGACATGTGGCACGTGCTGGGCGATGGCGCATGGGGCAAATCCGGCGTGCGGCTCACCACGGGCGGAACCACCGGCGCCACGCTGGCCTGCGCCGCCGACAACCTGGTCGCCTCCGGCCTTCACGACATCGTGCTCGCCATCGGATTCGAGAAGTTGCAGGAAGGGCACACCACCGGCGGCATCACCAACATGGCGGACCCGCTCTGGGGCCGCAGCCTTCAAACCGGCGCGCTCACCGGCATCGGCGCGCAGAAAGTCATTGATGAATTCGGCGAAGAGCGCGCCAAACTCGCCGCCATGAAATACCGCACCATCATGGACGAACACGCCATGCGCAACCCCAAAGCGCACCGGCGATTGCGGCTCGAGCGGCAATACATCAAGGAAACCGCCGATAACTCGCCGCCCCTGGCCGGGGAACTCCGCATGATCCACATGTGCTCCCAAAGCGACGGCGCCTGCGCGGCCCTATTCGCCTCGGAAGAAAAGGTGGCGGCGCTGAAGGCCAATCCCGCGTGGATCGTGGACCATGAAACCGTGCACCGGGAAGAAACCATGATCTTCGGTTCACTGCAGAGCACCCAGCGGGCCGCCGCCGAAAAACTCTTCGCCCGCACCGGCATCAAGAACCCGCGCCAGGAAATAGACATGTTCGAGATGTACGACCCCTCCGCGTGGTGGGGGGTTGATTGGCTGCGCGATTTTCTGCTGCTCGACGGCGACGAAGCGCTGAAAAT
>CAYXPO010000793.1:0-2566 GCA_964466925.1 uncultured Nitrospirales bacterium | reverse complement strand
ATGTCTTTCGCCCCTTGCACCACGGTGTACACGCCGAAGCTCAACCCCGCCACGGCCAGAACCGGCAGTAAGAACATTTTCACGCTGCAATCCTCCTACAATTCCTTGGGGGAAGTCACCACTTTTTCAATATGACCATCGTCCATTTGGGCGATACGGTCGGCAAACTCGAATATGCGCGCGTCATGCGTCACAATCACCAGCGCGCGGTCATCCCGCACCGCCACCTCCCGCAACAGGTCCATCACCTTTTGGCCGGTGGCATGGTCCAGCGCGCTGGTGGGCTCGTCGCACACAATCAGCTTGGGCGAATGCACCAGCGCCCGCGCAATCGCCACGCGCTGCTGCTGCCCGCCGGACAATTGGGACGGGAGCGATTTGGCGCGCGCCGACAACCCCACGCGGTCCAGGCACGCCCGCGCCTGTTCCACGGCCTGCTTGCGGCGAACGCCGTTCAACAGCAGGGGTATCGCCACATTTTCGGCGGCGGTCAGCGGCGGCAACAGATTGAACGCCTGAAACACAAACCCGACATGTTTGCCGCGATACTGCACGCGCTTGCTCTCCGGCATGGCGGTGAAGTCCTGGCCGAACACCGCGCAGTCGCCGCCGTCGCGGTCCAGGATGCCCGCGATCACGGAGATCAGCGTGGTTTTGCCGCAGCCGGACGGCCCCACCAGCATCATCATCTCGCCCTGGCGCACGTCCAGGTCCACGCCGCGCAACGCCATGACGGCATTTTCGCCCGTACCGTAGGTCTTGGTCAGGCCCTGGCAATGAATCGCTATGTTTTCCGGGGGGGTCATGGGATTAACTCTTGAACACAATGGCGGGTTCCAGCCGCATCACCTTGATGATGCTGATCGCCGCGGACAAAATGGATATCACCAACACCGTGGCCGCGCTGAGGATCAGCAACTGCCAGGGCATTAAAAAGGTCAGATCGGTGTTTTTCGTCAAGGCGCCCATGAGCGACGCCGCGCCCACCCCGAGGCCGTACCCGATCCCGGCCACCACAAGCGCCTGGAGCACAATCATCTTGAGCAGGGTGCGGTTGCCGGCGCCCATGGCTTTCAGCGCGCCGAAATACCGGAGGTTGTCCTGCGTGAAATTGTAGAAGGTCTGGCCCGCGATGGCCGCGCCAATCACGAAGCCCATCAGCACCGCCAATCCGAAATTGATGGGCAAGCCCGTGTTCTTCAGGTAATACCACATGGTCAGCCACTTGAATTCCTCTTTGGGATATGCGGCGAGGCCCGTCGTTTCGCGAATCCGGCGGCACACTTCCTTGTGGTTTTCCCCCGGCTTGGCTTTCACCAGCACAAAATTCATCATGCGCCGCTCATACGGCGCGAACGTCATCGCGCGGGAAAACGTCGTGTAGATAATGGGCTGGATAATGAAGGTCCGGCTGGTCTTGCACAATCCCTGCACGATGGCCCGGTGATCGTTGATTTCCAGTGAATCCCCCACCTTCAGGGGAATCAGTTCGCCGTTGGGGCCGCGCGCCGCAAGACGTTTGCGGGCGCCTTCCGTGTTCACGATAATCGCGTCATTGAGTTTGAGATCCGTGAGCTTGCCTTCCTTCATCTGGGGCGGCCCGCCAATCAACGTGGCATCGTCCAACCCCAGCACCAGACATTCCTGAAGAATGCCGCTTTGCAAGCGCACCCGCGTCATGCCCCGGTACAACGGCACGGCCCAATCCACCCCCGGAATGCCGCGCACCCGGTAAAGCTGGCTGTTCATCAGGGGCTTGGAATCGTCCACGAACAACACCTTCGGGTCCACGACCCAAATGTCCGGAAGCGCGATGTCGGTGATCATGCCGAAGGTCCAAGTCATGACCCCGATGAAAATGGCCGCCTGCTGGGTGATCAGGAGCGAGGCGAACGTGAGGCCCGTGACGATCCCGATGTACTTCACCCGGTCGCCCACCAGCATCTTGATCGCCACGAAATTCATGAACAGGAACTGCCTTTCTCCGACAACACCTGGCGGATTTTTTCGCTCACTTCACACCACATCCCGGCATAATCCGGGCCGATCCGGTCCAACACCTCGACCATGGACTGCAGGGTCTGCTTTTCCGCCACATTCAACCGTTCAAACATGGCGGGGTTCACCGAAATCTGGACTTCACGGCGGTCCACCCGGCTCTGTTCACGGGTCAACAAGCCCGTCTCCACCAACCGGTCCACCATCACCGAAGCGGACGGCGGCGAAACCATCAGCAGCTCCGCCAGCGTTTTAATAGTGAGCGGTCCATTCTCTTTTATTACCGACAACGCGGCGAGCTGCTGCGGGGAAAGGCCTTTTCCCAGGGCATCCCCCGGGCGGGAACCATGCGGCTCCATGTACCGCCGAAGCAGTTGCACCGTGGCCTGGATGGCCCGCGCCTGCTCCCATACATTCACTTGTTCCGCTAACATCGCCACGTAGTATTCCGTTCTATCCTTAAATTAACCGCTCTATCCTTTAGCCTGTTTAACGTTCGGGCACACGTTCCGCGCGCCACATCCAAGTAATCATCTAGACCTGCGTTCGGCCTGTGCAGCGCCCGCTG
>CAYXPO010000792.1:0-2568 GCA_964466925.1 uncultured Nitrospirales bacterium | reverse complement strand
GGCCGGACGCGGTACGGGGACGCGCTGCCGAATATTCCGTTGCAAGTGAAGCTGGTCAACCCGAAGCAGGTCACGATGCTGACCAAGACCACCACGCTGTCGGCGCTGGGAACGGGCGGGGAGGATATTGTCACGCATCAGAGTTACTTGACCGGGCGGTACGAAATGCAGTTGCTGACGCCGGGGTCCAATGCGCCGCTGGCCAGCAGCACGTTCAACCTGGAGGAATTTGTGCCGCAGCGGATAAAGGCGGAGGTGAGCACGGATGCCGGGCCGTGGCTTCCCAACACCGAACATGCCATCCAGGTCTCGGCGCAGCATTTGTTCGGGACGCCCGCCGCGAACCGGGCGTGCGAGGCAACCGTAATCCTGCGGCGGGGCGAATTCAAGAGCAAGCAATGGAAGGAGTTTCGTTTCACCAACGATACGGAATACACAACGGAGGTCAAGCCGTTGGGTGAACAACAAACCGATGCTTCCGGAGTTGCGGCGTTTTCCTTTACGTATCAGCCCTCGAAAAAGGCCACCATGCCGTTGCAGGCGATTCTCCGGGGGGAAGTGAAGGAGATGGGCGGACGCGGCGTGGCGAATACCACGGAGACGCTGGTGTTGCCGTCGGAACTCCTGCTCGGGGTGAATGCGGCGGCCAACCCGGACAAGAAGAAAGTGATTATTTCCGCGGCAGCCATCAAACCGGATGAAAGCCCGGCGGCCCTGGACAAGGTGAAAATCACGTTGGAACGCGAGACGTGGAACTACTACGTCCGGCGGTATGACAATTACAACGAGCCGAACTGGACCAAGTCTTTTGAGGCGGTGGAGACCCGCGAGGTTGCCCTGCAAGCCGGGCGTGGCAACACAGAATTTGATCTGCCGGAGGGCTACGGGTATTACCGCGTGCGGGTTTCGTCGGAGGCCACGCCGCAGTACAGCACGGTCAATTTCTATGCGTATTGGGATCACATCGAGATCGCGGAGAGCGCGCGTCCGAGCCTCATCAAGCTCACCTTGAACAAAGAACGGTATGCATTCGGCGAAGAAGCGGAGTTGCGGATCGAATCCCCGTTTGACGGCAAAGGGCTGGTGGTGCTTCAAGGCGAGCACATCCAGCAGGTGCTTCCGGTGGACGTGAAGGGCGGCGTGGGCACGATCAAAATTGCATTGACCAAAGAACAGTACCCGAACATCTGGGCGGAAGTGACGGTGGTGCATCAGGTGCAAATGGACCGCAAAGGCACCTACCCCTATTCGAGTTTCGCCATGATCAACATTCCGTTGGAAGACCCGCAACGAAAGGTGGCGGTGGCCTATCCGGAGCTGCCGGAGGAAGTGAAGCCGGGACAGCCGGTGCAGGTGGCGGTGGAAACCAAGGACAACGCGGGGAACCCCGTGGCGGCGGAGGTGACCTTGGCGGCGGTGGATGAAGGCATACATGCCATTTTGGACTATAAGGACCCTGATCCGTATCTCTGGTTCCAGCGTTCGCGGCAGCCTTCCTATGCGCGGGCGGAATATTATGATCGCGTGGCGTACGACTTCTCCCCCACTCCGATTGGCGGCGATGCGATGCTGCAACGGTTGAGCAAGAACACCCCCACCATCGGCGAAAATTGGATTAAGCCCGTGGCGCTATGGTCGGGCGTGGTACAAACCGATGCAACCGGAAAGGGGGCGATAACGCTGGACGTGCCGGAATTCGACGGGCAGTTGCGGCTGGTGGCGGTGGCGGCGTCCCCAAACGCCACCGGGGCCGCGAGCGCAAAAATGTTCGTGCGGCGTCCGTATATTCTGCGGACGAGCCTGCCCCGCTTTGTGTTTCCAGGGGATGTGTTCCAGTGCCGTGCCTCGATATTCAATACATCGCAAGCGCCCATTGCGGCAAAGGTGCAATGGACGCCCACCGGGGCATTGAAGGCCGGTCCGGGTGCGAAAGAGATGACGGTGGCCGCCGCGAATGAAGCCGGCCTGAGCGCGGAGTTTACCGCCCCCGCGGAAATGGGCCAGGGCGGAATTACGTGGGATGCGGACATTCTCGGTCCGGACGGTGCGGTGCTGGAGCATCTGCATCAGGAAGCGGCGATGCCGGTGCGCCCCCCGGCCACCTATGAGCAGCGGCGATCCCTTACCGTGTTGGAGGCGGGCGAGACGAAGAGCTTCGTGAATGCGGAGTTCATGGAGGATGCACAATTGGAGACGGCAATCACGGTGGGCGCGAATCCGTTCCTGCGCCTGCAAAAACCGCTCGATTTCCTGGTGCATTACCCCTATGGCTGCGTGGAGCAGACCACTTCGTCCATCATGCCGTTGTACGTGTTGCGCAAGAATGCATTCCTCCTGAGTGACAAGTTCAAGGACTCGAATACGCTGGACCATTATGTGCGTGCGGGCGTGAGCCGCTTGTTCAGCATGCAAACCTCCTCGGGCGGGCTGGCGGGCTGGCCGGGCGGCGGCGCGCCCTATTCGTACGGCTCGGTCTATGCGTGCCATTTTCTGACCCTGCTGCACCGGGAACACGAGATTAACATTCCGGAAGACCCGTATCAGGCCTTGCGCAAGTATGTGCGCGGG
>CAYXPO010000791.1:0-2573 GCA_964466925.1 uncultured Nitrospirales bacterium | reverse complement strand
CCTGGTTGGCGGCATACTGTTTGAAGAGGCTGTTCAACCACAGCGGCGAATCCAGCAGATTGCCGGGACATATCGCGTTCACGCGCACGCCTTGCTCGGCGAATTCCAGTGCAAGACTTTGGGTCACGCCGATGCCGCCAAACTTTGCCGCGGCATAGGCGCTGTTTCGGAAACTGCCCTTTTTCCCGGACTTGGAATTGATTTGGATGATGGAACCGCTCTTTTGCGGAAGCATGACCCGTGCAGCTTCCCGTGCGCACAGAAAGAACCCCGTCAGGTCCACATCAATGACTTTGCGCCATTTCGCGATGTCGAATTCGACGGAATCGCCGGAAATCAGGATACCCGCATTACAGACCATGATATCCAGGCCGCCTAGCGTTTGAACGGCGTCATCCACGGCCGCGCGCACCGCCGCCGCATCGGTCACGTCCACGGCCGCCGCGCCCACCGTGCGTCCGGTCAATTCCGATACCTGCCGTGCCGTGGCCTCCATGACCTCGCGGTTCACATCCCACCCGATAAGGTCACAGCCTTCCTTTGCCAGCCGTTCCGTCAGGGCGGCGCCCAGTCCTTGGGCCGCGCCGGTAATGATCGCTTTCTTTCCGAGTAATCGTTCCATTAGAGGTACTTCTCCAGTAGCGCCGCTTCGGCTTCTTTGGTCCAGGCCCCTTCGGGGCTCAGTTTGTCTTTCAATTCCGGAATGCGCGCCGGGAGTTCTTCCAGGGGCATCAGGGGAAGGTCCGGGATTTGGGTGTAGATAATGGTCTTTCCGGGGAACTTGGCGTCTTTGACCGCCTTCAGTCCGTCATGCGCGGCATTCAGTCCGCCAATGGCCGCCACACTGCGGTTCGAGTCCAATTCGCCCGCCTCGACCAATTCCAGGACCCGGCGCAAATCGCTGATGCGGCTCCCGCTGCACCCGATGATCTTCACGCCCCGGCAGAGGGCATCGAGCGGAATGGAGGCCGTAGTGCCAATGCCCAGCCCCGCGAATACATTGACGAAACCGAAATCCGCAGCCAATCCCACTGCTTGGGTAACCAGCGCGGGTACCGGCGCCAGCACCACCACGTCGTCATAGCCCGCAGGAGCGAGTTCGCGAATGCGGGCGTTCATGGCATCTGGGGAGGCAAACTCGGACGGTGCCAAGGTTACATATTCCACACCCTTGGCTTTCGCCATATTCCCAAACCGCGCCACAAGGTGATCCAGCCGTCCGCGATCCAAATCCGTCACCACGACTTTCGCCGGGCCGTTTGATTTCTCGATGGCGCGCTGTACGTGCATTTGCCCCATGGGGCCGCCCGCGCCAATGAACAAGGCGCTGCCTCCTGGTTTCAGATCATTGCGGCGGTTGGCCTCGGCAATCGCCTCCAGCGAGTCGCCGCCGCCGAGGAACCGCTTGTCTTGATAATGAATAGCGCCCACATCCAGGGTTACCATTCCGGGTTCCACGGGGCTGCCTACCAGGAACATCACTCCTTTTTTCTCCAGCTTGGGGGCCAGTGCATTCACAATTTCGGGCGTTGGATTTGGGATAATGATGTCATCATAGGGGCCTTCCCCAACCTTCCGCAGATTACGAGGCACACAGGCCGCCTTCGGGAAACGTTCTTTCCACAAAGGGTCCTCAGAGACCAGCAGTTGCCGGGCGCCCTCGGGGTGCAGGCGGTCTTCCAGGCAATAGGACATCTCGACGCATGCCCAAGGCTCCGCCAGCGCCGATTGGCTATAAAACTTATCCGAACTATAGTGCAGAAGATATCACCCTTCATCCACGTCCAATTCGCGTTCATCCAGGTAGGCATATTCCGCCAGCCCGCCGGGGATCATATAACCAAAGGCATACCCGATGCCCTTGTAGTAAATATCCGCCTGTACAATAAACCGTTGACCCGGCTTGAACTTGTTCTGCCAGCGTTTTCCCACTTTCACCACGGTGCAGGCGCATTCGTGCCCCAACACGGTCGGGTCATGCGCCAGATCCCGCCCGCGCAGCCGGGGATGATTGCCGCCCTGTGCGATAATTTTCATGTCCGAAAGACACAACCCCAGCACATCCACCCGCACCAGGATTTCGTCCTCGTTCGGCTCGCGCAGGTCCACCGCCACAGGCTTGCCATCGCGCCCAACATTTTCCAATCCCGCGCCAAACACCTGCCACGCGTAATACTGCTTGGGCAGCGGCGCATCCGCTTTCCGATAGTGTTCCAACGTTGACAAAGCTCGCTCCTTTTATCCGTGTAAATCCGTGTAATCCGTGATTTCCGCGTTCTATTCGTTCGCACACACGGTCACTTGATTACTTTCTGCCGGTACAACTCATCCGGGCGGGTATCAATGCGCCGCACGGCTTCCGGACTCATAAATTTCACCCCTCCCACGCTATAGGCGCCGATGATAATGTTCGACACCTTCTCCGCCATGTCCGTAATGTTGGTGACTTTCTTCACATCCGCCCCCAGGGCAAACAAGCCGTGATTTTCCAGCATAATCGCCTTGGGCAACACCCCCTCGTCCTGGATAAATCGTTTGACCCGCTCACGCACTTCCCGCGCGAGAATCAGACC
>CAYXPO010000790.1:2311-2575 GCA_964466925.1 uncultured Nitrospirales bacterium | reverse complement strand
GCGTCATCACGGGCAGTTCGCCCAGGAAGACTTCTTGTTCGAGCATCATTTTTTCGCGCGTCTCGCCGGAGGAACCCACTTCCTCGAGGCGCACCAGGCGCAGGAGGGCTTTCAGGGAAGCGGCGTAGGTCATGCCGCGTTCCTGGCACTCCTGGATGGTGTATTTGGGGGGGGTAAACGCGTAATGCTCAAACTCCAAACGCGTCATCCCATTGGGGGACGCGATGGGAAACACTTCCAGGAAAACTTCCTGGAGGCCCTTCA
>CAYXPO010000790.1:0-2301 GCA_964466925.1 uncultured Nitrospirales bacterium | reverse complement strand
CGCGTTCATCGGGCGGGACATCCCATTGAAGGAAATCCCCATAGGACTTCGTCTGGATTTCGATCAGGTTGGGCAGTTCCTGATATTCCGACAATGTGCCTAACGACAGGCGCTCAATACGTGGGGCTACAGCCATTCAGAGACTCCTTTAGCCTTAGGTTGCGAGGTTAAGGTGCTATTTACAAACATAGGCAGCACCGGCGTGCCGCATACCTCCATGGTAAAGACAGATCTCCCCCTACTACGGGGTCAAGTTTCAAAGTATAGCAATCGCCGTGCCGCTTGTCAAATATTTTTTACGCGATTTTTTCAACTGAATAGGGCCTGCCGGCCCTCAAGTGTCTCGGGGGCGCGCACTAGGATTCATCAAAGAAAAGACTCCCCCCTCCCCCATGGTCCGCCCGGGACGCAGATTTCATGGATATTTACACTTCACGCACACCGGCCAGCCGGGGTGCTTGAAATCGCTTCGCCGAAACGGTTCAAATTAAAGGCAGGATGTTTGGATCGTGACAGGATGGCTGTTTCTTAACGTAACGTAAGGTACGCGTGATGCGAATCGTAATCGCCCCGGATGCTTTCAAGGAATGTGCTTCATCGTTGGCTGTGGCCAAGGCGTTGGAGGAAGGCTGGCGGCGCATCTATCCGGCGGCGGAGATGTGTCTGGTTCCCATGGCGGATGGCGGAGAAGGAACAGCAGAAGCCTTGTTGGCCGCGGCGCATGGGAAGAAAATTGAAGTGACGGTTACCGGGCCGCTGGGCGCGCCGGTAGCGGCGTATTATGGCTTGTTGGACAATGGACAAACCGCCGTGGTGGAAATGGCGGTGGCCTCGGGACTGCCCTTGGTTCCCCCATCACAGCGGAATCCGGAAATTACGACCACACGGGGCACGGGAGAATTGATCCGGCATGCCTTGGAATCGGGTGCGCGCCGGATAATCGTGGGGATTGGGGGAAGCGCCACGAATGACGGCGGGGCGGGCATGGCGCAAGCGCTGGGATATGCCCTGCTCGATGAACAGGGACGGGAACTTCCTCCGGGCGGAGGCGCGCTGATTCGGCTGAATAAAATAGATGGCGCAAAAAAACACCCCGCGATTGCGGCGTGTGAGTTTCTCGTGGCCTGCGACGTGGATAATCCGTTATGCGGCCCGAAGGGGGCTTCGCACGTCTACGGACCGCAAAAAGGGGCGGATTCAGCCATGGCGGCCCGCTTGGACGCGGCCTTGCATCATTTTGGGACCCTGCTGGAACGGGATTTGGGCAAAAAAGTGATCGGCATACCGGGCGCGGGGGCCGCCGGAGGACTGGGCGCGGGGCTTATCGCGTTCACCGGGGCGCAGCTTCGTCCGGGAACCCCTCTGATAGCGGAAGCCTGCGGACTGCCGCGGCATGTCGCCGGGGCGGATTTGGTGATTACCGGGGAAGGCCGCATGGATGGGCAAAGCGCTCATGGCAAGACACCGGTGGGCGTGGCGCGGCTGGCGCGGGAGCACCGTGTGCCGGTGGTGGCGGTGGCGGGTGCGTTGGGAGCTGGGTATGAAGCGGTGTATGCGCAGGGCATTGACGTGGTGTGGCCGATCTGCGGGGGGCCGATGAGCCTTCGTGAAGCCATCGCGCACACCGAGGCGCGGCTCCGGGACACGGGCGAGGCCATTGCACGGGCGTGGCGGGTGTTTAGAGAGCATCCCTCCGGTTGATTGCTCCGCTCTGGTCACTCTTCTTCAGCGGAAGCGTTTTTGGGTCCAAATCCCAGGGATCGCAGAAATTGATCCACGTCCACCGCGCTTTCCCCGCCGCCTTGTTCGGGATGAAAGCGCAGGGGATGCCTAATAAAAGCGCGTTGACAATTCGGGCAGAGGTCCAGGGTGATCTTTTTATAGACTTGTTCCTCCAACTCCCTGGGGTCCGCCTGTTTCATGCGTTCGATGAGCGCGAGAATTTCCGAACGGTGGTCCCGCACGAGATCGGCAAGGCTGATTTCGAGTTCGTCATAAGCCGCACGCACATCAATGGACACGGTATACCGCAGGGCCTCCCGCGTCATTTCTCTTCCACAGCCATCGCACCGGTAAATCATCATCGGTTCATGCTCCCGATCAAAGTATATCAGAGCCAATATTCATATAAAACGGTTGAGCCGAGGCGGCTATGGACGTTGAGTTCACATAAGGATGATTTGACGTTTAAGGAATAAAATCCGCGTCTTTGGGCAGGGCGCAGACCCATTCCGCAATGAGTTTGGCGGCGTTTTCCACGTCTTTCAGGGAAACCAATTCCACGGGGGAAATATCGCGAAG
>CAYXPO010000789.1:0-2577 GCA_964466925.1 uncultured Nitrospirales bacterium | reverse complement strand
CCCGGCCCGGGCGCGTGTGATGGGTTTGGTATACATAAAGGGCCGGGGCGTCTCGACGCACTCCGACGGCCCGCTTTCCACGCCATTGGCATCCACGGCCGCCACCCGGTAATAGGCTTTGTTGGCGTTCTCGTGCGTGAGGTCCGGCCCGGCCACATTCAACGAGGTCCCGGTGACCGTGGTGAAGAAGTTTCCGGGCACACTGCCCAGTATCGGCAGCATGGAGGATTCCCGGGAAACCGTAAAACCGCGCCGATCACAGCCGTAGACGTGGTAACTGGCCGCTGGAACGCCGGAGGGATTCGGGGTCCAACGTAAGGTCAGCCCATCGCCTTCGGGCTGTATCTGCAAGGCCTGCGGCGGCAATGGCCCTTCCCACTGAAAAGTCCAGGTGGGAGCCCAGGCACCCCATACGCCGTTTTCGGTCCGGGGCCGCACAGACCAGTAATAGGTCTCGCCGGGATTGAAGAGTCCCGCGATCGGTGCTTCATAGGCGGCGTCTTCGACGATCACCTCGAAGTTTGGACGGTACGGGTAGCGGAGTTGCGGATCACGGCTCACCCGAAGCCGGTACGCGGTGCAGCCTTCCACGGCGGGCCAGGCAAAGGCCACACGGGTGGCGCGGACCGTATCGCCGTTTTTGGGGGAATCAGGCGCCTGCGGCGGAGCGGGCGGCTGCACGGCGCCGCACTCCAGCCATTCATGGGTCACGCGCACGGAATGCTTTTCCGGGGTGTCATCGGCATACCGGACCTGATTTTCGCCCAGAGAGAGGCGGGGCAGGGCGAAGGGATTGACGTAGACATCGGTGCCCAGCACCACCTCGGTAAGCCGCAGGCCAAACGCATTTTGGCAACTAATCCGAAACCAGTATTGCCGCAGCGGGGGCGCGCCCAGCACGGGCAGCACGGTGTCCGTGAGCATTTGAACGCAATGCTCGCTTTCCCCCCCCGACCGCCAGAACTCCTTGAATTCGCCTTCTTTCGTGGCAATTTCCAGGGCAAGCACTCCTGAAGCGGGCATGCGCTCCCAGGCCACGCGCACCCCGCCCCCGCAAATAATGTAGGGCGTTTCGGCCACGAGGGTGAGGGACGCGGCATTGGTGTCCGCTTCCAATCCGCCCCAGCACCGTTTGAACCCGTCCATGGCGGCCGGCTCGAATTCCGGCGCGGCGGCGGAGAGCGGAACATCATACGTCAGCGTGGAATTGCCATAATACTTTGGCGTGTAGTTGTTGGTGTGCCACGCCCGTTTGCCCATGTTGCCCCAGCAATAGCGGATGCTCTCGCCGGGCCGCAGTACGAAGCCCATCGCATTGACCGGGGCGGCGGCGGGAATGCGGGTGTCGTCCGGCCCGAAATACGGGGTCAGGCTCCGGGCGGTCTCGCCCCAATCCTGCCCGCTCAACCCATTGAACAACTCGTGCGAGACCAGGTCCGGATCCCGAAGCAGGTCATCGCCCCCCAGCGGGGTTTGATTCCCGCGGTCCAGAAAAAACAGGCCGTTCACCACGTCGAAGCATTGGTACGCGCCGCCGCAGGCCACTTCACTCACCACAGGACCGTGCAGATCGCGGATCACCGGGTCCTGGCCACTGTTCGCGGCGGTGAACCCCGCCAGCGCAAACAGCCCCGTCAGGGCATGCGCAAAATCGTCGCTGGGCGCGCCGCCGTAGATATTCAGCAGGCGCAGGGGATCGCGGCGTTCCTCCACCTCCGCAATGGGCACATCCACATAGAGCAGTTGACGGAGCCGCTCCAGCATGAGATACAGCCGCTCCTGTTCATTGGCGGCGCCCTGGGCAAGGTCCGCCGCCAGTTCCTCCGGCTTGAGCCATCCCCCCCGTCCGTTCACCGTGATGCGCGGATTGACCACGGCGGTCTTGCCGGTATTCTTAAGGGTCACCGCCACATTATTTTGGAAACCCACGGTCCACCCTTCCCGCAGGCGTGTGGAGGTGTTGTCCAGGTCCACCGTGCCGCCCACAGGAACGGTATAGGCCTTGGCGCTCGAGCGAATTCGTTCGACGTGGCTTTTTTCAACGGCCGGCTGAAAGGGATTCGTTTCTTCCTGGGTCCACGCCAGGCTGGCCGCCAAAAGGGCCATGAGAAAATAGACGTTTTTCTTCATTGCAAACAACTTTCGACACTTCCTATGAGTTTGGATTCGCGGTGCAAAGACCGCCCACTGTCCGGGAAGGGCTTACGATCAAAAGAACGTAAGGTAACGTTCCTGGCGGATATGGCGTATAAGATACACCGCCAGCTCCATCGCGTGGTAATCGCCCCACAGCGACGATTCGCCCTGCGGCACACTGTGGCCTTTCGGAACATAGTCCCAGCCGTTGGGCCGGTGATACACCGAGTGCAGCAACAGGCCCTGATGCTTGGGGTTTTCCGAAAGATACGGCGGCGAGAACAAGGTCTTCGCCACGGTCAGCCCGGCCTGCCAATACGGTTTTCCGCCGCGCGTCAGCACGCGGCCCAGCCGCAACAATCCCTGCGCGGCGATGGCGGCCGCGGAACTGTCCACCGGCTCGTACTTGTTGTCCGGTTCCGAAGGCCGCGAACGGTAATC
>CAYXPO010000788.1:0-2595 GCA_964466925.1 uncultured Nitrospirales bacterium | reverse complement strand
AACAAACCGGTGGTCACGCCCAGTTTCAGCACGATTCCGATGATTTTTTTCATATGGCATCCAAGAACAGGTTGTGGGTTCGTTTATGTGCATTCAAGAATATCACAGGCGCGAAAAGACATACAAAGACCGCCTGAATTTGACATCCGTCCGCCGTAAAACCTACCGTATTTGTCTTGGAGTGTTTTTTCAACCCCTATTCCCGGAGGCGGAACACATGCCCGTGAAAATGTTGTTTGTCATTGGCGCGCCCCGTTCGGGCACCACCATGCTGGAGCGGATGTTATCGTCGCACTCGATGATTCAAGGGGGGCCGGAACCGCATCTGCTCACCCCGCTTGCCCACCTTGGGGTGTGGGATAAAGTGGACAAAGCGCCCTACGATCATGTTCTCGCGGCGGAATCACAGAAGTTGTTTGTCCGCCAATTACCGCATCAGGAACAGGATTACTGGGACGCCTGCCGCGCCTATTGCGACGTCCTGTACGGACGTTATCTCGAATCGAAGGGGAACAAACCCATCTGCCTGGATAAAACCCCGGCCTACGGGCTGATACTGCCGTTCATGCAGAAAGTGTTTCCCGACGGGAAATATGTGGTGTTGACACGGCATCCGATGGCCATGTTTTCTTCGTTCGCCAATTCGTTTTTTGACGGCGATTACCAAGTGGCCCAGCAATACAATCCCCTGCTGAACCGGTATGTGCCCGCCTTGGCCGCCTTTCTCCGGCAACAGGAAACGCCGTTCGTGCATGTGCGGTATGAAGACCTGGTGAAAGACCCGGAAACTTGGTTTGCGAAAATTTGCGATTACATCGGCATTCCCTTTGAACCCGAAGCCATCGAATATGGAAAACAAGGAGAAGTGGAACGGCCCAAAGGATTGGGCGACCCGATAGGCGTCCAGCAGCATACACGGCCCAGCACCGCCTCGGTGAAGAAATGGGTGCAAGAATTGGCCTCCGACCCCAAAAAGCTCGCGTTAATGAAAGAAGTGGTGGCACAGCTCGATCCGGCGGACCTCGCCACCCTGGGGTATCCGTTGGAAAAACTGTGGAAGCCCCTGGAAGAGGCCGGGAAGGTAACCGCGCCAAAACCGCCGAAGCTGGACCGTTACCGCCTCCAGCGAAAGCTTATCATCCGGTTGCGGGCGCACGCCCAACGCGGCGGGGCCTTCCGGCGCCTCCTTACCAAACTCCGGCTAGTCACCGATGTGTTGTTGAGGGAATAGAGAACGCGGGAACTATGAAAGGCATGGGATAAATGGGGGTTTCATGTCCGTTGGAATGCTCTTGGAGACGGCGGACAAAACAGACGGATTAAGGCGGGCGGGAATGCCGCCTTCACGAAATTATTCTCTCACACACATCCTACGGGCGGGGAATGATCCCTTTGGATTCGAGATACGCGATCACTTTGGCGGCCGATTCTTCAAGGGATTCGTGGGATGTATCAATCACCAGCTCCGGGGATTCCGGTTCTTCATAGGGGGCGGAGATGCCGGTGAATTCCTTCACTTGCCCGGCACGGGCTTTTTTGTAGAGCCCTTTGGGGTCGCGTTCTTCACAGACCGCCAGATCGCATTTGACATAGATTTCGGTAAAGGAATCGGGGCAGAGGGAACGGGCCTTGGCCCGGTCCGCACGGTAGGGGGAAATGAAGGCGGTCATCGCAATGACGCCGGCATCCACAAAGAGCTTGGCGACTTCCCCAATGCGGCGGATGTTCTCTTCGCGGTCTTCCGGCGAGAATCCCAGGTCCTTGTTGAGTCCATGCCGGATATTGTCGCCATCGAGGACATAGGTCCGGAAGCCGCGCTCGAACAAAATGTTTTCCACGGCATGGGCAAGGGTGGATTTTCCGGAAGCGGAAAGCCCGGTGAACCAGATCACCGTGGAACGGTGTCCATTCAACGTTTCGCGGTTGGCCCGCACAATGTCGCCTTGATGCCAGGTAATATTGGTTGCTTTGACGGTATCCGCCATGAGTGCCTCCAAAAATGGTGTACGCATTAAAACGGCGCGTGCCGTTTTCCAGGAATGCGGCCGGAAAAATCCAGCGCCGCCGGACGGCAGTATAGCAGAGCGCGCCGGGAGAAGGCGAATGAGACCCTGGCCCGGAATGAATCTTGACGAAACCAAGGATACCGCATATACTACGCTCATGATTAGGATATTTAGCCATTATTTTCAGGCGGGAGACGGATTGTGATGGACAACGAAATTCGCGACGGACTCTTCAAGGACAAATACGGGCGGTGGCAACCTGACCGGCGCAGCGGGCAGGATCGCCGGGCGCTGCAACCGCACGGGCATGATCATGAACGGCGGAAGTTTTTCCGGCGCAAAGCAGACCGGGAAATCCTGAACAAGGATCACAAAACCATGATCGAAGATGCGCTGGAGGAATTCGCGGAAGACCACGGCGGGCACTTGTAGGCCGTTTATTGCTTGAGCAGGTCCCGCGCCTGCCGCTGCAGTTCAAGCGCGGCCGCGCGTCCGGTCCGGCTTCCTTCCAAAACTTTTCTCAGCGCGGCGGCGGCACATTCCCGCACCCGTTGCCATCCCGCGAGGTTCGGTTCGGCCTTCGCGAACG
>CAYXPO010000787.1:0-2597 GCA_964466925.1 uncultured Nitrospirales bacterium | reverse complement strand
CCTCCTGTCAGGCCTGTAAAGGACTTACACCTTCAAATGAACGCGCCCTGCCGGGTGCACCAAGGCAAAACCCGCCGCACTTGGGCGCGGCGGTCTTGGAGAAAGGCTTTCTTTTCGGCGAAGGAGCCGGTCAGGGGCGGCAATTCCACGGCCACATCGTCGCCATGCGCGGCATGCCATTCAGACAAAGCCTCGCTGGCAACGGCGGCGGATTCCGGGCTCACTATCCAGGTGATGGGTACGCCGCGCGGATGCAGGATATCCGCCAACCGCCGCATACCATCCAAACACGTCTTTCCCTCCGCGGTCCGGGCCGCCAAGGAAGCAAAAGTATAAATGAGTTCGCTCACCGGGATATGGCCTCGTTTTCGTGGCGGCGCTTTTCAGTTATCGCATGGTAAAAGGGAGAGCCCGCACTTGGGCTCTCCCTTTGTCGTTATGGGTGAAAAGATTATGCAAGACCCGGACAGAATCCATCTTCTCCCTGTGGACACGGATGGTAGCCGCCGAAATTGTAAAACTGGATAATCCGCAGCAATTCGCTGATGGTTATTATCCAATCTTGGCCGTTATAGTCGCTGGAATGCGGGGCGCAGGAGGTGTCGCCCGGTCCGGGGGCATATCCATCTTCCGTTCCGGAGGCGCAGTGCAATCCGCCGGAATTGAAGAACTGAATGACCCGGAGCAGTTCGGAAAGGCCAATGACGAAATTGTTGTCCGGATCCGCGCTGTGGAACGGGTTTTCACCCTCCGCCGCGCCTTCCCCGGCGCCTTCTTCCTGACCCTCAATAACACCTTCTTCCGCACCTTCGGTGACGCCTTCTGCTGCGCCTTCCACGGCGCCTTCTTCCTGGCCTTCGACGGCGCCTTCCTCCTGGCCTTCGACGGCACCCTCTTCCACGCCTTCCGCCAGGCCTTCTTCCTGGCCTTCCGGGGCATTCGGCGTCAATGCCAGAAGAACATATCCATCCCGGCCAAGGCTGCCCGCGACCGCCGCTTGAAACTCAGTCAAATTGAGCAAGCCGTCGCCATCGGGATCACCTTGCGCGGAGAAGGGTTCGCCGGCCGCTTTCGCGGCCATGGTGGCTATTTCGTACGAACCGGTCAAGCCCAGGGTTTTCACTTGGGCCTGCATTTCCGAACTGATGGACAGCATCGCCGTCATCACGTTTTCATAATTTTGCAGCAGGCTGTAATTGGGATCGTTCCGCAACACCGCCCGATTGGCAAGGAACGTGCATACGGCGGGTTCCGCCATCCCCGCGTCCGCGCTGCACAACACGGCCTGGAAGAGGGCGATTTCCCAACTGTCCGGGATTTGCGAGTTGTCTATGTCCGATGTGGCCCAGTCAATTGGGGCGCTGAAAAGGGCGGCAAGCTGCGCGTAAAGCGCCGTGCCTTCCGCATCGAAATTGGGGCAGGCAACGAGCACACAGCCCTCGCCTTCGGCCTGACCTTCCACCGCGCCCTCGGTCTGGCCTTCCGTGGTCCCTTCCACGGCCCCTTCCGTGGTTCCTTCCGTGGTTCCTTCCACTTCGCCTTCGGAGGCGCCGCCATACAAATCCACGCAGTCAATGACGCCGTTGTGGTTTTTGTCCGCCGCGTCAAACATGGCCTGCGTAATGCCGCTCGATAATCCCCGGACTTCACTCAGGGTAAGCTGGTTGTCACCGTTGCCGTCGAGTCCCGGCAAACGGTCCAACAGCCAACTGGCCGCACTGAATTCCGTCAGGGTGAGTTCGCCGCTGCTGTCGGTATCAATCAAGCCCCAGCCGATATTAACCAGCCACGAGGCCCAGCCGGTGACCAGAATGAGTTCATCTTTGGAGATCGTTCCGTCACCATCCGAATCCCCCTATCCAACCATTAGGCGGAAATAACTTTCGGTGCCGTTAATGGCGCATTCGATCTGACCTTCTCCTTCGGCCTGCCCTTCCGTGGCGCCTTCGGTCTGTCCTTCCGTGGCGCCTTCCACCGAGCCTTCCACCTCGCCTTCGGGGCAGGGCGGGCAGTTGCCGGCATTGGCGGTTTGGGTGTCATCCAACGCCGCGGCCACAAACGCGTCAAAGTCCGCCGCGCTCTTTACGATGGCCGTGTATTCGCCCAAGGTGCATACCCAGTCGTAATCCGGGTCGCCGTTGGAAGCCAGATACTGGGCCGCGGAAAAATCAAAGCTGCTCAGATCAAGCGCCGGGAAGAGCGGAATCGAGTCGAACAAGCCCACAATGGCGTCAATGGTGCTTTGCTCGCCCTGTGTCGTGACCCCGGCAATCAGCGGGACAAATGTGCCGCTCGGGATCAACGAGCCGATTAGGGGAATTGAATTCAGCAGGGCCTGCGCCGCCGCCCGGTTGCGCATGTAGGTGTCGCGCACACAACAGAAGGGATTCAGCCCGGTGTTGCTTAGCACAGCGTCGAAGAGGCGGGCCTGCGCCACATCAATGATCCCGTTCCCGTCCTTGTCCGTCGTGTCCGGGTCCCCGCCGATGAGCGGTCCGATGATCGCCATTGTGTACAAATTGCGCAAGGCCGCTTCATAGCCGGGGTGCGCGTCATGGATTGGGGTTTTTCGGAGTTGCTTTTATTTTGTGGTTGGA
>CAYXPO010000786.1:0-2604 GCA_964466925.1 uncultured Nitrospirales bacterium | reverse complement strand
ACGACGGGCGCGCCAAGCGCCGCCATGATCCGCGCATTGTGGCGGGCGGAGGAGTGGAAGCGGCCCGGATAGGCGCAAAAATCATCCGCGAAGCCATGCCCGATGCGTTGCTGCTCAACTGCGGCGGCCCGGAAATGCCTGGCACGGGGCATTGGCCCCTGCTCTACACGTGCAGTGACACCGGCAACTCCGGGTTCATCACCACCACCTTCCAGGAAAGCAATTATCAGAGCGTGGCCTGTCATTTATACAAAAACCGGCGCTGGGGGATTTTGCAGCCGTCGTGCCTGTGCGTAGGATTTCCAGGCACGTTGGAAGACGGGCGGCTCCGCGCCACCATCGCGTTTCTCACCGGCGGGCAGGTGGATATCGGCGATACCCTCACCACGCTCCCCGAAGATCGCTGGGATATCCTTACGGCCACGCTGCCCCCGCTGGGCATCACCGCCGAGCCGGTGGACCTTTTCGAGGGGGTCACCGGCCCCGCGGAATATGGCTATTCCTCGACGTGCGCCGACGGCGCGCAGCAACAGGAAAAACGCAAAGAGTATCCCGCCGGATCGGTTTGGAAAACGCACGTGAAGACCGATTGGGACGAATGGGATCTCGTGGGCGTCTTTTGCTATGAAAACACGCTCTCGCAAAAAGACCCGTTTATCAGCCGGTATCAGATTCCGTTTGAGATGCTGGGATACGAGAAGAACGATTCCCTGATGGGCTATGAATTCTGGTCACGTCAATACCTGGGAACTGTTCCTGGACGCAGGACAAATCCCAATGGGTACGAACATCCCGGCGATATCCAGGATTTGCAGGCGGCCAACACGCCCGGCATGCTGGACATCGCGTTTTTCGGCCCCAGCGTGAAACTGCTGTGCCTGAAAAAGCCGAGGCCGCATCCGTGGGTGGCGGGGACGAGTTTTCATCAGAGCTGCGGCGCAGAACTCAAGAATGTACAGTGGGATGAAGCCGCCACTACGTTGTCCGGTTTTGTGCAGCGGCCACAAGGCGAGACGGGATTCATTCTCGTGACCAGTCCGGATAAAACCCCGGTCTCCGCCGAAGTGAATGGACAACCCGCGGCACTGCAACCGGCGGCCCAAGGCGCGTGGCGGGTATCCATCATGATTTCCGAGGCCCCCTCAAAGTGGAAAGTAACTTTCCAATAAGGGTAAACACTCTTCGGGAATGCACACAAACAGTTTTTTGCGCCGTGCGATGACCTGGGAAACATGAGAAGTCTGAGATATACGGGATGAAACAAGTAGGTGTGCTTTCCGCTCATAGGACACGTGCCGAAGGAGTGGACGCGGGTCTTCAATTTTTCAGCAAAAAGCCGCCGAAGATGGTCCGGGGTTCACAATAGCGTGTTCGTCTAGCGGAACGAGCCGCTGAGATCAATCGCGCCGGTGTCCACGGTCTTCTTTTCAAACCGTGACGCGGCGGCCTTTTCTTGGAGCAGGGCCGCGTACGCCTGCCCGTCAATTGGCAGGTCCACTTTCCGTCCGGTCCATGCGGAATACAACATCGCGTTAGCCATCTCGACGGAATGAATGCCTTCTTCCGCCGGGGCGATCAGTGGTTTGCCGTCAATAATCGCATCCACGAAGTTCTGCGTGATATCCGCATGATTGCGTGACGCGCCTTGAATGGGCACCTCGATATTCCACACCGGCGGGCGGTCGAATCCGTTTTTCGAGGTCTTGTTAAATTCCCATGCGCTCACTTCATTGCGGATAAACGTAAGTTTTCCGTCTTCAAACACGAGCTTGCCGCGGTCCCCGGCGATTTCCAGGCGGTCGGTGCCGGGTGCTTCGCCGGTCGAGGCGATAAACACCGCCGTGGCCCCGTTCTCGTACTCGAAATAAGCGGTCACTTCGTCTTCCACCTCGATGTCATGGTATTTTCCAAACCCGCAGAACGCCTGCACACGCTTCGGCTTCCCGCAAATCCACTGGAACAGATCAAGATTGTGCGGGCATTGATTCAACAGCACGCCGCCGCCTTCCCCCTTCCACGTGGCGCGCCACCCGCCCGACGCATAATACGCTTCGGTCCGGTACCAGGCCGTGATGACCCAGTGCATCCGCTGGAGTGTTCCCAATTCGCCGGATTCCACCAGTTGCTTGATTTTCCGGAATTGGGGATAGGTCCGCATCTGAAACATCGCACTGAACACCTGTTTCGGATTCGTGTGGGCCGCAATCAACCGCTCCGCATCCGCCTTATGTACCGAAATCGGTTTCTCCATCAGCACGTGCAAGCCCTGCTCCAGGGCATCCATGCCGATGGTGGTATGGTCATAATGCGGCGTGGCGATGATCACCGCGTCCACTTCGCCGGAACGGATCAGTTCCCGGCTGTTCGTAAAGGTCTTCAACTGGGCCCAAGGTTCCAAACGCGCCGGATCAATATCGCATACCGCCACCAATTCGCCGCGCGCAATGTCGCCCTTCTGAAACACCCCCGCGTGCGCCGTGCCCATGCCGCCCGCGCCAATAATGCCAAATCTGACTTTGTTCATCAACATATGCCTTTCTGAGTCTGTACGGGAGAAACAATATCCATGATTCGCGTTGTGAAGCAAATGCAGTTCACCGCCGC
>CAYXPO010000785.1:0-2616 GCA_964466925.1 uncultured Nitrospirales bacterium | reverse complement strand
TTCCCGTGTGCTATCCGCGTGCTTCCTGATCGATCTTGGTTGCCTCGGACTGAAGAACACCTTTGCATCCCGTCCGCTGTCCAAATCGGAATATGCGGAGTTTAGAGACCAATTCGCGGAACGAAACGAGGACGCGGAAGTTTGCAGTGCGTCCCTGGCGCATCAGATTATTTATGAAGGCATTGATTTTGCCAGGAAAATCGGCTTCAAACCGCATAAGGATTTTGCACTTACACAGAATTTTCTCGAGCCGCGGGACACCTTTTCTTTCGAGCATGACATCGAATTCGGAATAGAGGGAAAACCACACTATATAAGCGGTCCGCACGATAATGTTAACCGCATTTTGAACCATCTCGACAAAACGCTGGGGCCCGGGAACTATTTTTATACGGTGGGCGGGCCGGACGATGACCTCTTTGATGAAGAAGACTATGACGACGAATTGGGCGAGACCTACTGACGCCTTGTATTGTTCAGCGGCCTAAACGCGGTTGAAAAATCTGGATTTGTACATCGTTCGCTCCGTCCTGTCCGGTGAATTCTCCCGGTGTGCAGCGGGGGGCGGAAATGCGGTATGCTTACCCGGCCCGGGCACTGGTTTTGCAGCCGGGTGTTTTGCGCTGATTTGGACGAAACGGGCTCCGCCTCCGGTGATTGGACCGGGGCGGGCGTTATCTCCGGATTGGCAAACAGGAACAACGGAAGTGACGGAAAACGAATGGCGGAACGTTCAAAAAAAGGCAATGAAAAGAAATCCTCCGCGGGAATGTTCATGACGAGCACGATATTCATTATCGGCGGCGTCATTGTGGCGGGCGGCGTGCTGATGGTGATGAGCGCCAACCGGAGACCGCCCGGCACGGCGGATTGGCTGTGGTGGACGGGGGTGGCCGTGGCGGTGCTGGGGGGGCATCTGTGCTTCTTCAGCGGGATGAACCGCGAGCAGATTATTGAATGGCTCAAGAGTGAGACCTTCGCGCTCACGCTGGCGCTGTTAATTCGCTGGCCGATAGCGGAACCGTACCGCATTCCGTCGGGCTCGATGGAACCCACCTTCCACGGGGACCCGGGCATCGGCAAGGGCGACCGGGTGTTTGTGAACAAGTGGATTTACGGCGTGCGCTATCCATTCATGAACAAACGCATCTGGCACGGCCAAGCGCCGCAACGGTGGGATATTGTGGTGTTCAAAGCGGTTCAGGAAAATGCCCCGCACAAGACGCTGGTGAAGCGCATTGTCGGGATGCCCGGGGAACACATCCAAATCAAGGAGGGCAAGGTTTTTGCAAACGGCAAGGCGCTGGAATTGCCGCCGTCCATGCCGGAGGTCTATTACACCTCGCCGCCCCCCAATATGCTGAGCGGCATGATGTACGGGGTGCGTCCGGAAGAACAGTTTTCAGTGGTGCCCGAAGGGCATTACCTGGTGCTGGGGGACAATAGCGCAAACAGCGGTGACGGCCGGTATTTCGGCTGGCTCCCGGAAGAGAATATTGTCGGGAGGGTGGCGTGCATCTGGTGGCCGCCGACCCGCTGGCGCGATTTCACGGGATTCTCCGAAACCACGTGGTGGCATGTCACTGTGACGCTGGTGGGGATGTTCACGGTGTTGCGGTTGCTGGCGGGCCGGTCGTGGGTGAATCCCGAAACCTCGGAACACCTGCTGGCGCAATTCCTGTCGTTTGGGTGCCGCATTCCCTTCACCCGGTGGTGGCTGGCATTCTGGGGAAGGCCGCGGCGGGGCATGCTGGTGCTGTATCAGCCCTCGTCGGACAAAGTGCCCGGCGGTACCGTGCTGCTGGGCCGTGTGGCCGCGTTGCCCGGGGAAAAAGTGACGCTCAACGACGGAACCCTGCTGATCAACGATGCGCCGGTGACCGATGTTCCGGCGTTTGCCGGGGCCGTGTATTCCAGCAATCATCCCGATGCGGTCTATGGCCGTTCCCGGAACAAAGCGCATACCATGACCCCGGACGATTGTTATTTTATCCTGGCGGACCCTGCGTTTAGTGTCAAGGAGGAGGATCGTGTGGACAGCCGTGTATTGGGCTGGATAACCTGCAAGGAATTGATGGGCAAGGCCGTGGCCGGATGGTGGCCGGTGCGCCGCATTCGGAAGCTGCAATGATGGGTGGCATCCATCGATTCAAATCGTTAAAATAAGGCGTGTGGTGGAGAGACAGGCATGAGTTCCATCCTGGACGCGTTAAAAAAGCTCGAGGCCGAGAGAACGGCGAAACAGGCCGGTGAACCGGAACCGCCGGAGGAGTTTCACGAGGCGGCGGCGGAGGAGGTGCTGGCGGTCACCCGGCAGGCCAGCGCTCCGGAGTGGCATGTTAAGCCATCCTGGTTGATGGCGGGTGCGGGCCTTTTTGCCGTGGTGCTGGTCATCGTCTCCGTAACGGTTTCCTTTTTGGTGACCCGTGCCAGCGTGCAATCCGCCGTGCCACCCATGGCCGCGAATGTGCCTTTGCCGCCGCCGGCGCCCTCACCCGCGCCCATCGCCGCACCTGAAACCCCGGCCCCGGCTCCAACGCCTGCGCCTGCCGCGCCGGTCCAGAAGGAAAAGCATACTCCCAAGTATGGAAAACCGGCAAAGTAAAAAACGGCCGC
>CAYXPO010000784.1:367-2618 GCA_964466925.1 uncultured Nitrospirales bacterium | reverse complement strand
GGGCTGAAGGCGTTTTTCCAACATTTCAAAGTTTTCTCGCCGGCGGCAAACAAAGGACGGCAGCTTTTCAAGCTGCGCCACGCCGACTGCGGCCTGCATATCGGTCGCCTTGAGGTTGTAGCCAAAGTGCGAGTAGACGTATTTATGGTCGTATCCGAGCGGAAGGCGGCCATACTGGCGGTCAAACCGATGCCCGCAGCGATTGTCCTGCCCCGGCTCACAGATGCAGTCCCGTCCCCAATCCCGCAGGGAACGGATGATCTTATGCAGCAGGGGGTTGGAGGTGTAAACCGCGCCGCCCTCCCCCATCGTGATATGATGGGGCGGGTAAAAGCTGGAAGTCCCGATATCCCCGATCCCGCCGGTCTTGAAAACTGCGCCGTTGATATCGTATTCCGCGCCCAAAGCGTCGCAGTTGTCCTCGATCAGCCACAACTTATGCGCCTCGCAAAAGCTTTTGACCGCGCGCAGGTCAAAGGGGTTTCCCAGCGTATGCGCAGCCATGACGGCCTTTGTCCTTGGGGAAAGGACAGATTCTAGCTTACTTACGTCCAGGTTGTACTGCGGGATGGTGATATCCACAAACACGGGCACAGCGCCGTATTGTATGATCGGGGCCACGGTCGTCGGAAAGCAGGCGGCCACGGTGATGATTTCGTCGCCGGGAAGGATACGCCGTTCTTTGAGAAGAGGCGACGTAAGCGCCATAAATGCCAGCAGGTTTGCGGAGGAACCGGAATTGACAAGGCTGCAATGCTCTACGCCGAGGTATTCCGCCAGACTCCTTTCAAACTGCGCGGCATAGCTGCCCGCGGTCAGCCAGAAATCGAGCGCGCTGTCCACCAGATTGCACATCTCCCGGCTGTCGTATACGCGGCCCGCGTAGGGTATGCGCGTGGAATCCCCGCCCTCCGGGGCCTCGTGAAAGGCCGCGTAGTATTCCTCTACTAATTTCAATATGGTCTCCTTGGCCTGCTTCTTCGTCATATTCTCAAGCATGGTCTCCGCCTTCCGATATGAATTCGTCAATCTGCCGGTCCATCGTGCGCGCCATATCCCCGCCGGCCATATAGTCCCGCGTCCATTCCACGGTTTTCTCCACCGCCGTCTGAATTCCCCAGCGCGGTCGCCAGCCGAATTCGGCCGCGATTTTGGAGCAATCCAGCCGGAGGATGTTGGCCTCGGGAAAACGATCGGTATGAGGCGGCGCTTCCCAGCGCATCCCCTCCCCCCAGGCGTCGCAAAACAGTTGCGCAAGCGCCCGGTTGCTGACGCAGCCCTCCTTCTCCGGCCCCGTATTATAGTCGCCCGCCGCCTCCGGATTTTGGTATTGCCGCCAGGCGACCAGAAGATAGGCAAAAAGCGGCTCCAGCACATGCTGATAGGGTCGCGTCGCATCGGGATTGCGCAAAAAAACCGGCTGCTTTGCAAGCGCCGCACGAATGCAGTCGGGCATGATGCGGTCTTTTGCAAAATCGCCGCCGCCGATTACGTTGCCCGCCCGCAGGGTGGAGATGCCCACCGGCTTCCCCGAGAAAAAGGAGTCCCTGTAGCAATGGGTGACCAGCTCGGAACAGGACTTGCTGTTGGAATACGGGTCGCGCCCGTCCAGAATATCCGTTTCCCGGTATCCCCATGCCCATTCCTCGTTGCGGTAAACCTTGTCGGTGGTCACATTGACAAGCGATCCGACGCTTTCGCTCCGGCGCACGCAGTCTAAAACCCGCACGGTCCCCATGACGTTGGTCTCATACGTCAGCGCGGGATTTTGATAGCTCTCCTGTACCAGGGGTTGCGCGGCCAGGTGCAGCACCACGTCCGGGCGCGCTTCCTGAAAGGCGGCCTCCAGTTTGGCTTCGTCTCGGATATCCCCGATGATTGACCGGATCGAATCGTTCACGCCGCAGATATCAAACAGATTTTCCCCCGCGGGCGCGAGCGCGTAGCCGCTCACTTCCGCGCCAAGCTTTAATAGCACGCGGCAAAGCCAGGATCCCTTAAAGCCGGTATGCCCGGTCACAAGCACCCGCTTGCCCCGGTAAAATGCCGTCATTTCCAAGTTTTCCACGGCGCCGCTCCTGTTTCCCAAAGCTCTTCCAGCTTTGTTTTATCGCGCTGGGTATCCATGCACTGCCAAAAACCCGTGTGCCGGTAGGCTGCCAATTGATGATCGTGCGCCAGCATTTCCAGCGGCCCTTTTTCAAAGATGGTATGATCGCCCTCGATATAGTCGAATACCTCCGGCTCCAAT
>CAYXPO010000784.1:0-357 GCA_964466925.1 uncultured Nitrospirales bacterium | reverse complement strand
GTCCGGGATATAGGAAAACACGCGCCGATTCAGCACCATAAAGCCGCCGTTGATCCAACCGGTGTCCAGCTCCGATTTTTCCCGGAAGGACGCTACCCGGTTTCCCTCAATGTCCGCAACGCCAAAGCGCCCCTCCGGCCGCACAACCGTCATTGTCGCGGCCTTGCCCTCGGCCTGGTGGAAAGCGAGCAGCGCGTGGATGTCCACATCAGCCACGCCGTCGCCGTAGGTGAGCAGAAAGGGGCCGTTTTCAATATAAGGCAAAATGCGCTTTATGCGCCCGCCCGTCATGGTATGAAGTCCGGTATCGACCACCGTCACCCGCCAGGGCTCCGCGATGTTCGTGTGAACCTCCGT
>CAYXPO010000783.1:0-2619 GCA_964466925.1 uncultured Nitrospirales bacterium | reverse complement strand
GAGCGCTTTCACGGCCCGGGAAACATTGTTGCCTTTGCCTCCGGGGATACAGGTGCATTTTTGCGAGCGGATTTTTTCGCCGGGAACAAGCGATGCGATGAAGACCGTTTTGTCCACGCAGGGATTGGGAGTAAAGGTCAGAATCATAGGCGATTAGGCCCTTGAATTCATGGTTATTCCGCCTGATAGCGGGCGAGCGCGCAACCGGCGCAGCCAATCACGCCGGAATCGGCGCCCAGGCCCGCCGGGACGATCTGGCAACGCTTGCCCGGCACTTCAAAGGTGTTGGCAAGGACGGTTTCGCGGACGGAGTTGAACAGCATGTCGCCCGCCGCAATCATGCCGCCGCACAACACCACTTTTTCAGGATTCAGGAAATTGACGATGCTGGCGATGCCGAGGCCGAGCCAGGTGGTGGTTTCCTGAAACACCCATTGCGCGAAGGCATCACCCGCCTTGGCCGCATCGGAAATCATGCTGCCCGTGATCTGTTCCAGGTCGCCGCCGCATAGTGTTTTCAACGAGGACTCCTTGCCCTGTTCGAGTCCTTCAACGGCGGTGCGGACCATGCCGGTCACGGAGGCGTAGGCTTCGAGGCAGCCACGCGAACCGCAGCCGCACATGCGCCCGCCGCGCTGCACTTTCAGGTGGCCCAGTTCGGCGGCGGTGCCGTCAATGCCGCGCAGGAGGTGTCCAAAGACGACCACGCCCCCTCCCACGCCGGTTCCCAACGTCAGCACGGCCATATTTTCCGTGCCTTGGCCCGCACCCAACCAGTATTCGCCGTAACAGGCGACATTGGCGTCGTTGTCCACGAAGCAGGGCACGCCCAGCCGCTGTTTCATGGCGTCGGCCAGGGGAACGTTTTTCCAGCCGGGAAAATTCGGCGGACTGTACACGATGCCGGTTTGCCAGTTCATGGGACCGGGTGCGCCGAAACCAACCGCCAGCACATCCTTCAGATGGATGCCCTGCGCGGCGGTCAACTCGCGGATGGCCTGTTCCATGACGTCCATGACGGCGTCCGGGCCTCCTTCGGCGTTGGTGGGCCGGGAATCTTTCGCGAGCACCTTTTTGTCCCGTGACACAACAGCCGTCTTGACATTCGTTCCGCCCAAATCCACCCCAATGATTACTTCACTCACGATGCAGTTCCTCCCTGCTGTTCGATATAGATAATCGCCTTCGCGATACGGTTTACGCATTCATCCTTGCCGAGCAGTTCCGCGAGTTCGAAGAGGCCCGGCCCCACGGATTTGCCGGTCAAAGCCAGGCGCGTGGGATGTACAAACTTGCCCAGTCCTTCACCGGATTGGGCCATCAGCGCATCAAAGGCCGCCTTGATGCCGTCGTGGTTCCACTGATCGGCGGGCACGTTTTGCAGGGCGGTGTGAATGGCGCGCATGCGATCCGCAGAGGCGGGGTCTTTCCAGAGTTTCCCGGCGGCTTTCTCTTCGTAGGCCGTGATGTCCTGGAAAAAGAAATCGGTGTATTCGACGATGTTGTTGAGCGTGGGGATTTTCTCCTGGCAGATGGCCGCCATGTGCACCAGCCATTCCGGGGATTTCGTGCTGGTGTCGAGGCCGTTTTTGTGCAGGATCGGCAGTACGCGATCGCACAGTTCCTGCGGGGTCAGCCGCCGGATGTGCTGGCCGTTCAGCCAGTCCAGTTTCTTGCGGTCGAAGCGCGACGGGGACTTGCTCAAGCGTTCAAGGGTGAACAGGCTTTTTAGTTCTTCCAGCGTGAAGAACTCACGGTTGGCTTCTTCGGAGGTCCAGCCGAGCAGGGCGATGTAGTTGATCAGCGTTTCCGGGAGATAACCGTCCTCCCGCCAATCCAACACGTTCGCGCCGTGCAGGCGTTTGCTGTATTTACGGCCCACTTCATCCAGCACCAGCGGGTGATGGGCGAACTTGGGCAGCGGATAGCCCAGCGCGTTGAACAGCATTACGTGCCGCCCGGCATTGGTGAGATGGTCATCGCCGCGGACGACATGGGTGATCTTCATGTGGCCGTCGTCCACCACCACCGCGAGATGAAAGATGGGATCGCCATTGGCCTTCAGGATGATGAAATCGTCGTATTCTTTGTTCTCGAAATGCACATCGCCCTGGATGAGATCGTGGATGATGGTCTCCCCTTCCGGCACCCGGAAGCGCACCACGTATGGAACGCCTTTCGCCTCCAGTTCGGCCACTTGCTCTGGCGTCAGGTTTTTGCACTTGCCGCTATACCGCGGCGGACGTTTCTCCTGCGTGGCGCGCTCACGTTCCGCGTCCAGTTCCTCCTTGGAGCAGAAGCACTTATAGGCCTTGTTCTCCGCCAGGAGGCGCAGGGCCTCGCTACGGTGCAGGTCGCGCCGCTGGGACTGACGGTACGGGCCATAGTCGCCCCGGGCCGGTTCCCCGCCGAATTCCGGGCCTTCGTCCCACGAGATCCCCAGCCACTTGAAGCCTTCGCACATCGCCTGCACATACGTCTCATCCGTACGCTCTGCGTCGGTGTCTTCCAACCGCAAAATGAACGAACCACCCGTGCTCCGGGCCAATCCCCAGTTATACATCGCCGTCTTGGCGGTGCCAATATGCAAAAATCCCGACGGCGAGGGAGCTATGCGAC
>CAYXPO010000782.1:0-2621 GCA_964466925.1 uncultured Nitrospirales bacterium | reverse complement strand
GATAAAAAAGTGATAAAGGCACTGAAAACAAAATATCCGGAATTGGCCGTTTCCAGGGAAGAACTGCAAAAAATCCAAGTGCCCGCCCTGTGCGTCATTGGGACGCAGGATGGCCTGTTACCTCTTGCCCGGGACCTGCACCGCGAGAAGCCCGCGCTGGAATATATGGAGATTCCGGGGGCCAACCACTTTACCCTGCCGTTTTATGGCCGGTTCAAAACCCTGCTCGAAGATTTTTTCATGCATGGGGCGTCAAAACCCTGATCGGTGCACTTTTTTCCCGAACCCCGGCAGCCTTTTCTGTTTTTTTCACTCCCCGCGCGCCCTTTCGATTGCATAACTCCAGCAATTAAAGCCTCTTACGATACCCGCCGATATATGGAATGCGCCTTGCTACTATCAGGCGGATTACTGTAAAGCCGATTGCCCCAACGAAAAGGAACACGCCTTGGGTACCCTGTTTAGCGCTTTGGATATCGGACGGGCCGGGCTGTTGGCGGCCCAAGTCCAATTGGACACCACGGGGCATAATATTGCCAATGTGAACAAAAAAGGCTATTCCCGGCAACGTGTGGAACTCACCACCCGGATGCCCAACTATAAGCCCTTTGGCGCGATAGGCCGGGGACCGGCCATTGACACCATTACCCGCCTGCGGGACGTGTTTGTGGATACCATGTACCGCAATCAAGTGCCCGGCTTGGGCAGCGCCGAACGTCAAGCCACCTACTTTTCCCAAATTGAAGATATTTTCCAGGAACCCTCGGATTCCGGATTTTCCTCCCGCATCGAATCCTTTTTCGACTCCCTGAATGATTTCTCCAACAATGTGGAGGAGTTGTCGGGCCGGGTGTCCACCTTGGCCGAAGCGGCCTCCCTGGCGGCCAGTTTCAACGACATGGACCGGCGCCTGGAGGCGCTGCGGACCAATGCGAATGAAGAAGTGCGGAACATGGTGGAAGAGGTTAACTCGTTGACCAAGCAAATTGCGGCCTTGAACGAAACCATTCGCAATTCGGAAATCGGAGGAAGGCCCGCCAATGATTTGCGCGATGACCGCGATGTGCTGATTGATGAACTGTCAAAAATGGTCAAGATCACCGCGCATGAGCGTGATGACGGCACGGTGGACGTGCTGTTGGGCGGCGCCGAACTGGTGTATGGCATAAAGCGGCGGGAATTGATGGCGGTGGTGGATTCCAGCCTCGACCCGGAGCGGCCCGACTTGCTTCAAGTGCGGTTCAAAGACAACAACCAGGCGGCGCTCATCACGGATGGAGAACTGTACGGGGTTCAAAAAATCCGGGACGTGGAATTGCCCACGGTCATGGACCGCATGGACCGGATTGCGGCCACGCTGATCGAAAGCATAAACCGCATCCACGCGCAGGGCAACGGGTTGGAAAATTTTTCCGAAGCCATCACCTCCACCAACCGCGTTATCAGCCCTTATGCCCCCTTGGACTATCCCCAGCTCCCGTTCCCCGTTAGCGACGGCAGTTTCAACCTGGTGGTGTACGACAGCACGGGCGCGGTGGCCGAAACGATTACGGTACCCATTACCGCCGCCACACGCGGGGCGGACATTGAATACGCGATTAACGCGTCGAGCCATATGTCCGCGCTTATCGGGCCCGATGGACTGTTGACGATTACGCCGGACTCCGGTTACACCTTCAGCTTCGCGAACGACACCTCCGGGGTGCTGACCGCGCTTGGTTTGAATGGCCTCTTCACGGGGCATGATGCCGGCACCATTGCCGTGAACGCCTATTTGCAGGACCATCCCGAACTGCTGTCGTCCGGATTCAGCCAAGACCCCCTTGAAACCGGCGACAATACCGCCGCCCTGCAAATGGCCGCCCTGCGCCTGCAAAACCTCTTTGAAAGCAATACCCAAAACTCCACCCAATACTATGAATCCACCATCGTGCAAATCGGGATTGCCGCAAAAGCCAATTTGGCCAACTATGACGTCGAAGAAGCGTTTGTGAATGATTATGAAAGCCGCCGCCAGGAGGTTTCCGGCGTTAATCTCGATGAAGAGGTGACCTCGCTTGTTCAATTCCAACGGGCCTTCGAAGCCTCCGCCCGCATCATCACGGTCGCCGACAGCATGCTCGAAACCCTGTTGAACGTGGTCCGGTAAGCAATCGGTGATTGCTTTCCGCGGCCGGCCGGGGTGCCGCACCGGGGCCGCAGGCTATCCTTGACAACCCGGCATGGGGTGATTACACTGGGTTTCACTGTGCATGACCGGACCCGGGGGCAAAGAAAACGGTATACGCATGAAACACTGTGAATTGGGTTGGCATTAAGGTATCGAGCATGAAAACAGCCATTATCATGGGCGGAGGGCCCGCCGGGTTGACCGCCGCCCATGAATTGGCAAAAAACACGGACATCCACCCCATTCTGTTCGAGGCGGAAGCGGATTTGGGCGGCATTTCACGGACCATCGCCTACAAGGGGAACCGCATAGACTTCGGCGGGCACCGGTTTTTCTCAAAATCAGACCGCGTCCTGAAATGGTGGTTTTCCCTGTTGCCCCTCGACCCCCGCGCCGCCAAAGAACTCCTTCAGGCGGATTCCCATGCGAAAGCCTACCTGCCCTCCGGGGA
>CAYXPO010000781.1:0-2633 GCA_964466925.1 uncultured Nitrospirales bacterium | reverse complement strand
GCACGTGCGTCACCAAGTACAACTTGGTGACGAGCGAAGCAGTTCTTTCTTCAGCGCGGGACCTGCTACGCAGAATTGGACATCCCGATATCGGAAAAATTATGCTTTCCATGGAAACCGATAGATTGATCAACACAAGGAAAATGAGTATGAAGTATTCGTTAATCCTGGCCGTCGTGATTATAGTGAACGTGTTTGTTGCAGCCAATCTCGCAGCCCAGAATCCCCCAGCGGCCAAGGAAACCGCCGGAACCATTCATCTCTTCAATGGAAAAGACCTGACGGGGTTCTACACCTATCTGAAAGACAGGGGAAAGAATGTGGACCCGAACAAGGTGTTTACGGTTCACGATGGTATGCTGCACATTTCGGGCCAGGAGTTTGGTTGTGTGACCTCCGATGAAGAGTTTGAGAATTTTCATCTGGTCATGGAATTCAAATGGGGTGAAAAAACCTGGCCGCCGCGTGAGAACAATGCCCGGGACAGCGGACTCCTGGTCCACTCTGTTGGGCCCGATGGGGCGTACGGCGGGATGTGGATGCACAGCATCGAGTGTCAGATGATTGAAGGTGGCACGGGGGACGTGCTGGTGGTGGGCGATGGCAGTGATGCGTTTTCAGCGGGTTGTCCCGCCGCCCCGGAGAAGCAGAATGACTGTTTCATCTTTCATCCGGGCGGGGACAAGGCCACCATCCACGGTGGACGGTTCAATTGGTTTGGCCGCGATCCGAATTGGAAAGATGAAAAGGGGTTTCGCGGGAAGCAGGACGTGGAAAAGCCCATCGGGGAATGGAACACCTATGAATGCATCGCGGACGGCGATCAGATGACCCTGAAGTTGAATGGCGTCGTCATGAACCAATGCTACGATGTGCGCCCGCACAAGGGACGCATCCAGATACAGTCGGAAGCAGCGGAAGTGTTTGTCCGCCGCGTGGATATTACGCCATTGCCGGCCAAGGTTCCGGCTGAACCTAAAAAGTAATTGGTCCGCAGGAACGGGAATGCTGAGGAGTGTAACAAGCCAAAAGTCCGTCTTGCGGCGAAAAATAGACGCGGCGGGCAATGCGGTACAGGTTGAGGTTTAATTCACGATATTCTTTGTGGTGGATAACCTTTTTATGGTATAGTTTACGAAAATAGGATCGATGGAGATTTCGTATGAATACCGTTACGGTGTCCCCTAAATTCCAGGTCGTTATTCCAAAACAGATCCGGCAATTAACCGGGATTCGTCCTGGACAGAAGCTGGAAGTGTTTCGAATTGGCGATAGTATTGAAATGACGCCCGTGAAAGATGTGAAGTTGATGCGGGGCAGTTTGCCGGGGCTTACTACCGAGGTAGATCGTGACGAGGAAGGCCGTGTATGAATCTTGTGGATTCATGCGGATGGCTGGAATACTTTGCCGGAGGCGGGAACGCCGGTTTTTTTGCGCCGTCTTTAGAATCCATGGATGGTACCTTATTGGTGCCAACGCTTTGCCTCTATGAAGTGTTCAAAGCCATCTTGAACCAATTTGGCCGCGAACAAGCGGTGGAAAAAGTGGCTGTAATGCGGCAGGCAACAGTAATTCCTCTAGATGATGCGTTGGCGTTGGATGCAGCCGTGCTTAGCCATGAATTCAAACTCCCGATGGCTGACAGCATTATTCTTGCCACCGCACGAAATTATGAAGCGCTACTCTGGACACAGGATGCTCATTTTCAAAATATGGATGGCGTGCGTTATTGTGTGAAACTAGGTGTGGCGAAGGGGGAATAGAACTAGCCCGGATTTTTCGCTATTTCTTAATTGGCACGTATTATTTGTTGCTCCTTGGAACGTGGATATTTACGTTTCGATGCGGTTTCGGCCGTTTTGTTTGGCGCGGTAGAGGGCTTGGTCGGCGCGGTTTACAACGAGGGCGGGTTCGGTATCGCGGTCATCGGCTTGGGCCACGCCACCGCTGAGAGTCACGGAAATGCTTTGGCCTTCGAAGTTGAACCGTGATCCCTCGATTTTCCGCCGGGCTTTTTCCGCGGCGGCAACGGCCTGTTTCAACTCCGTTTCCGGCAGAAGGATGGCGAATTCCTCCCCGCCATACCGGCCCAGCACGTCGGATTCCCGTTTTTGTTCACCCAGCAACGTGGCGACGGCGCGCAGGATGCGATCCCCGGCAATATGCCCGAAAACGTCGTTGATCTTTTTGAAGAAATCAATATCCAGCATGATGACGCTAAAAGGGGTCTGATAGCGTTGCTTGCGGGAAAATTCCTCCTGTAACCGGGCGTCCAGGGTGCGGCGGTTGGGAATCTTGGTCAGAAAGTCGAGCGCGGCATCGGCGCTGAGCTTCTGCATTTCCTCCTGCTGGTGTTGAATGGTTTTCTGGGCGGCTTCGAGTTGTGCACGATACAGGGCCGTGTGCTGGTGCATGGCCTCCACCTCTTTTAGCAGCAACTGCTCCACTTCCTGCATGGCGGCCATGGTGGTGGCCTTGACGATGGCCGCTTTGTGGAGGGCCAGTGCGTCATCATAGTGAGAAGTGTCATTCGTGAGAGAGTCAATGCTCGATGAGAGGTTCATCATAAGCCCATGAATGATGACCTTGCTGCGTTCGAGGGCCTGCACGTCCTTGGCGGTGATGGGCGGTT
>CAYXPO010000780.1:0-2637 GCA_964466925.1 uncultured Nitrospirales bacterium | reverse complement strand
GGCGGGTGGATTCCGCCATTGACATCACCAACACCATCATGGGCGCGTCCTGCCCCACCATCGCCCATGTGAAGGGCATGGGGGCCATCTCGGCGGGCGCATTGATCAGCTATTCCTGCAAACACATCATTATGACGCCCGGAACGAATATCGGGGCATCGGCCCCCATTATGATGGGTATGGAACAAGCCCCCAAAGACGTGGATGAGAAGACCAAATCGTTTTTACGCTCCCGCTACCGGGCGCTGGGCGAGGAAAACGGTCATGATCCCTTGCTGGGCGAGGCCATGGTGGATGATCGCATCGAGATTCATGGCCGGAAGGATGCGGAGGGCCGTTATGCTTTCATCAAGATAAACAAGGTGGAAGCGCCGCAACCCGCCGCCTCGCCGGACCAAACGCCCGGCCTCCCGCTGAGTCTGGACCCGATGGAGGAAGCGATTAAGAACGCGGCGGAAAAAGTGGCCAAGGAACTCGTGGGCGCAAAAAAACTGCCGCGGGATGTTTCGATGGCGGATGATGACACTTCGGAACCCCGGCTATTGCCGGACGGTTCGGAGTTGGTGTGTGCAGCCGGGGAATTACTCACCCTGACGACCAACGAAGCGCTGCGGTACGGGTTAATCCCCGCGAAGGCAAGTAACCTTGAGGATGTCTTGGCGCATTTCGGCTATGAGAACGCCCCGCGCCATATCATTGAGCGGACCTGGTCGGAAAAACTCTTCAGTTGGCTGACCAGCCCGCTGATCAGCGGACTGCTCCTCATGATTGGCGTGGCGGGGATTTATATCGAGTTCAAAACGCCCGGATTCGGCGCGCCGGGCATCATTGGCATTACGTGCCTTGCGCTTTTGCTGGGTTCGTATTTGATGATTGGCCTCGCGGACTGGATTGACCTGCTCCTGGTGGCGGCGGGATTGATTCTTCTGGTGGTGGAAATCTTTTTCATCCCCTCCTTTGGCGCGGTGGGCGTTATTGGCGGAATGTGTCTTATTCTCGGTTTGTATCTCTCGCTGACCCGCGTGCCGATTCCCCAATATTCCTGGGACTATGATCGCCTTGCCGACGCGGGCCAAACCATGGCCGTGGGGGTGTCGTTATTCATTGTGTTTGTTCTTGCCACCTGGAAACTGTTTCCCAAAACGCCCTTTTACCGATGGATTGTGCTCACCACCACGCAACAGCCGGATCAAGGCTATATTGTGCAAACGGCGGAACAACAGCACAGCGCGGTGGGGTTGAAGGGCGTGGCCGCCACCATGCTGCGCCCCGCCGGACGCGGCCGCTTCGGCGGCGAGAGCTATGACATTGTTACCCGGGGCGAGTTCATTGAACCCGGAACCCCTGTTGAAATTATCGAGGCGGAGGGAAACCGTTATGTGGTGAAGGCCATTGACTGACCCGTGCACAAGTTGATTTAATGCGCCCGTTATGGGAGAGTCATTATGCGTATATGGGTTGCTCTGGATACTCCCCGAACAGTAAAGACAGGAAATTGACATGGACGAACGCGCGATGTTGGTGAATATGCTGCGGCAATTGCTGAAAGAGATGGAGATTGTGAGTTCCCAGGGCGCGGGCTATTATACCTGCGTGCCGTTTGCCCAGCGTTATAACAAGTTGATGATGCATGCCAAGGAACTCTATCCTTCTGCGCAGCGAATCATGAGCACCTTCGACACCATTGTGGAGACGGACCCCAAGGACCCGTCGGACAAGAGCAAGGTGCTGCTGGGGATACGCGTGGAAATCAGCCAGTTGATCACCCTGTTGGAGTCTATTCGGGAGGAAGGTGCGGCATGATGTGGATGGCGGTATTTTTCCTGGTGGGCTTGGCCTTTATCATGGCGGAATTCTTCCTGCCCGGCGCGGTCTGCGGCGTGCTGGGCGTGCTTTCCCTGGTGGCCAGTGCGGCCGTGGGCATTTCAAATTATCCGGATTACGTGGCCCTTATCATCGGCGCGGAAATCATGGGCGCCCTGGTCTGCGTCGTGGCGGGCTTTTTACTCCTGGCGAAGACCCGGGCGGGCAAGCGCCTGCTGCTCGAAACCGCGCAGAAGCCGGAAGAGGGATGGGTGAGCGTGGTGACGGACACCTCGCTGATGGGCGCCGTGGGCGTGGTTATGACGCAATTGCGGCCCGCCGGCACCATTGACGTGAATGGGAAGCGGGTGGACGCGGTGTCGGACGGCACGTTTATTGACAAAGGCGCGCGGGTGCGCGTGAAAGAGGTTCACGGCAGCCGCGTGGTGGTTGAAACGGTGGAATAAGCGTTAACAAATGAAAGGGTGAACGCTATGAATATGTTCATGGGTATTGTGTTGGTGGCCTGCATTGTGGCCGGGTTGATTGTGGTCGTGGTGATGGCGAATTTTTTCTCGTTGTGGTTGCGGGCATGGCTTTCCGGGGCCTATGTCGGCCTGTCCAGCCTCATCGGCATGCGGCTGCGCCGTGTCAATCCCGTCGTGGTGGTGGACAGCCGGATCATGGCGGTGAAAGCCGGCATCCCCATCAGCACGGATGCCCTCGAAGCCCACTATCTCGCGGGCGGTAATGTCGTCAAAGTGGTGCAGGCATTGATTGCCGCAAGCAAGGCCAATATTCCGTTGGATTACCAGCGCGCCACCGCGATTGACC
>CAYXPO010000779.1:1551-2643 GCA_964466925.1 uncultured Nitrospirales bacterium | reverse complement strand
ACACAGCGAAGCGGTACACGTTCACGTACACGATGATGCGGCGTGTACGTGTACGGGTACGAGTACGTGTACGTGTACGTGGGGTTTGCCGATACATCGGAGCTGTTTCCTAGCTCTGCGTGAGATCCTCCGGTGCAATTAGAATGTATGGGCATGGTGCGGCGGGGCGTATTTGTCTGAAGGCTGATTCCAGATGGAATTCAGTTTATGGACGGTCATGGTCACGATGTGTGCCTTCCCGCTGATCGGGCGGATGGCCAGGTGCGGTTGTGTATTGTCCTGGTAAGCGATGTTGGTGATGGAGACTTCCCCATGGTTGCCGAAGGTTTCGACGGAGAGGCGATCGACGAGGACGCGGATATCGACGAGGCCGTTTCTGGGCGGCAGTGGTGCGGACGAGCCGCACGATTCGATGATCCCCCGCTGGGTATCGTACCGGACGGTATTGCCCTTGATATCGAGCTCGATTTCGGTGCAATCGGATTTAGTGATGTCGAGGGTCACTTGGATATCAAAAAGCTCGCCATGGAGTGCAGAGAGCGGATTGTGACCTGGGGTGAAGGGGTGGGCATCGAACCGGTATGATTCGCCGTAAATCTTTTCGATTTCAGTGATTGGATACCGGCACATTACAATTCCTGAGGGCAGCCGTCGGAGGGTCAGTTCACAGGGGAAACTGACCTGTTGATTGAACGGCATATTCTTGGGGTAATCGTCCCACCCGCGCATCCAAGCGAGCTGGACCCGGCGTGGATCGGTAGTGGGCATGTTGGCGAACGTCATGGTCGCATAGAAATTGCGGCCGTAATCGCCCTTTTGCTTCGCCGTTTCCGTGGTGAAATGCCGGCCATCGAAGCGACCGAGCAGATAATCACCGTTGCCGTCGACGACGACCCACTTTTGTTCGTTCGGATCACCGTTCACCGGGAGCTCGAACATATCAGGGCACTCGAAGGAATCGGGGATCACGGTGTCTAATTTCTGCCAATCCAGGAGATTCTTGGAGGAGAACAGCAGGTAGACATTCTCTGTTGTTTGGTGGCTGACGCTCAGGAGTGCTGCTCGAGCACCGGTCTGGCGGGTCATGCTGTT
>CAYXPO010000779.1:0-1541 GCA_964466925.1 uncultured Nitrospirales bacterium | reverse complement strand
GAACCGTTTGCATCGTTTCGGCGCCAGAGGGCGATGAGGGTGAAACTGTCATCGCCTGCTGTGAGGACCGGCTTGCCGTTGAGGAATTGTCCGCCTTCAAACCGGATCACGGGGCGGGAGCCGAGGGCTGCTTCCACAAACTTGGGGCGTTTGGCGGAATCAGGCTGGGAATATTGGGGGGATTGGCCGACCGGTGAATTCCAGGAGCTGACTCGGCCTTCGTCGTCGATGGCGGCACTTTGGGGGTCGAGTTGCAGGACCAGTCCGTCGGTCGGGAGGTCGGGTGGTTGGGGCGTGGCAATGAATCCCCATTTCGATTGCAGTGCGGTGATTGCGGCATCGGTTTCCTCGTCAGAGAGTGGGCGATCATAGACCAGGATTTCCGCGACATCCCCACGTAAAGACTCGGACTGATCGGATTTTGCTCCGATGAAGAGGGCCTCTGAACTGAGGTGTTGTTTGACGATATCTAGTTGGCTCTCGCTGGTGTCGGACGGGTCTGTGGCGGTGACCCGACCGTTCTCGAACAAACGAACGGCGGAGCAGGTCCATTCTCCGGGGGTAAAGGTACGCAGCTCGTGTGCGTCGTTGTTCTCGCCATTGAAGCCATAGGCCGTGACGGGTTGGGACTGATCGGCGGGGCCGTACAGGATCATGATCCATTTCTGGTCCGGCTCATACCAGAACACGTTCGGATCACGGTAAGGGTGAACGAGAACCGGGTTGCTTTTGTACTTGGTCCAGCTTCGCCCTCTGTCGAGGCTATAGGAGATGCATTGGTTCAGGTTGTCGGTGCTGCTCCAGAATGCGAGCATGGGTGGGGTGATACCGTCGCCGAGGCCGGATGTGTTGTGGATATC
This sequence comes from uncultured Nitrospirales bacterium, assembly GCA_964466925.1. GTDB lineage: Bacteria > Hydrogenedentota > Hydrogenedentia > Hydrogenedentales > CAILVY01 > CAILVY01. Next base: position 681 of record CAYXPO010000779.1, on the reverse strand, counting down.
GACCACGCCACCGCCTGACTGTGTACCTCCGTACTCCTTGTCCTTTCCGAAGGCGGGCCGGAGTTCGCGCCAGTGGATGAGATCGGTACTGACGGCATGCAGCCAGGCGGACCACCATCGCTGTGCGAAGAGGTGATATTCGCCATCGTGCACCATCAATCCGTTGAGATCGTTGATCCAGCCTTCGTGATGGTTCGGTGGATGGAGTTGGTATTCGTCCCAGTACCTGGCAGTGAAGTGGAACTGCGGCCGAAGCGACTCGTGATACAGCGGTTCCCGCACGGGTTCGGTGGAATCCGCATCTGTCCGGGTCACTGAAAGGAGGGCGCAAATCATTGCCCCCAGGCAGAGCGCCAAATGATGCAGCGCAATGTTCGGAGGGCATTTCATGAATCGGATCATTTTGTGGCTCGTGATTGGGAGGATGCTGCGGTTGAGGTTTTCGACGGTGGGGTTGATGGACGCCCTCGATCGGTATCGGCCCCGCCATGGTGGCGTTTGCAGGGGGAGGGGGCAAGGCAAAACGGCTGGGGGGTGGTCCGCTGTGGGTGGGGGAAAAGGGTATGGAAGAGCGCATTGTTGGGCGTTTGGGCGGTGGTGGTGGGGGATGTGGACGTTTCGCGCGGGAGTTTTGCATGCCGAGTCGTGCGTGCCATCGATTCCGATGCCGATAGCGACCCC
>CAYXPO010000778.1:0-2643 GCA_964466925.1 uncultured Nitrospirales bacterium | reverse complement strand
GAACGAAGTGGAATAGACGAGCGGTATGGCGGAAAGCGCAAACATAGTTCAGGACCTGGGCGGGCGGTTCGGCGGCGCGATTTTAGGCGTGCAGCCAACGGCGGACGGCATTCCCACGGTATGGGTGGATGCCGGGCAGGTGACGCAGGTGCTCGGATACCTGAAAAACGACGTGAATCAGCCGTACAAAATGCTCTACGACTTGACGGCCATTGACGAGCGGACGCGGGTGCACCGCGCGGGCCAGCCGGTGAGTGATTTTACTGTGGTCTATCACTTGATTTCATTCGACCGCAACAGCGATGTGCGGGTGAAGGTGCCGCTGACGGGCGAGTATCCGTCAGTTCCGTCTGTTACAAAGCTTTGGAAGAATGCGAACTGGTACGAACGTGAGGCGTACGACATGTTCGGGGTGAAGTTCGAGGGGCATCCGCATCTGGTCCGGATATTGATGCCGCCGACCTGGGAAGGGCATCCCTTGCGGAAGGAGCATCCCGCGCGCGCGACCGAAATGGCCCCGTTCACGCTTCCGGACGACAAACAGGACCGGGAACAGGAAGCGTTGCGGTTTGTGCCGGAAGAGTGGGGCATGCAGCGGCACAGCGCGGATGCGGATTACCTGTTTTTGAACCTGGGCCCGCACCATCCGGGGACGCACGGGATTATTCGCATCATCCTTCAGTTGGACGGCGAAGAGATTGTGGATTCGGTGCTGGACATCGGGTATCACCATCGCGGGGCGGAGAAGATGGGCGAACGCCAGTCGTGGCACAGCTATATCCCGTACACCGACCGGATAGATTATCTGGCGGGCGTGTTGAACAACTTGGCCTACGTGCAATCGGTGGAGGCGCTGGCGGGGATTCAGGTTCCGGACCGCGCGAAAGTGATACGGGTGATGATGAGCGAGCTTTTCCGCGTGATCAGCCACTGCGTGTGGTATGGAACGTTTGTACAGGATTTGGGCGCGATGTCGCCGCTGCTCTATCTGTTCAACGACCGTGAAAAGGCGTTCGGGATTGTCGAGGCGGTCTGCGGCGGCCGGATGCATCCAAGCTGGTTCCGCATCGGCGGGGTGGCGCACGATTTGCCGAACGGGTGGCAGAAACTTATCAAAGAATTTGTGGAATACATGCCCGCGCGTCTGGATGGCTATGAAAAGGCCATGCTGAAGAACCAGATCATTAAAAAGCGGACGGTGGGCGTGGGAGCGTATACGCTGGACGAGGCGCTGGAGTGGGGAATTACCGGACCGGGGCTCCGTGCGGCCGGTTTGCAGTGGGATGCGCGGAAAGCGCGCCCCTATTCGGGGTACGAAAATTTTGAGTTTGAGGTCCCGGTGTTCCAGAACGGCGATTGCTACGACCGTGCGCGCGTCCGCGCGGAAGAAATCCGGCAGAGCCTGCGGATCATCGAGCAATGTTTGAAGAATATGCCGGAAGGCCCATACAAGTCGGACCATCCGCTGGCGACCCCGCCCCGCAAGGAAAAGACGCTGAAGGACATTGACACCCTCATCCATCATTTCCTGGGCGTGAGTTGGGGTCCGGTGATTCCGCCGGGCGAGGCGTGCTGTCCGATTGAGGGCGCGAAAGGATATTACGGGTACTATTGCGTGAGCGACGGTGGAACGATGTCGTACCGGACGCGCATACGGACGGGGTCGTTCGCGCACTTGCAGATGCTGCCGTATATCACCCGGGGGCATCTGGTGGCGGATATGCTGGCGGTTGTGGCCAGCTTGGACTTTGTGTTGGCGGATCTGGACCGGTAGGCGCATGTTGACGGAAGAACTGAAACACGAAATAGACCATGAAGCCGCGGTGTTCGAGCAGCGCCGGGGCGCGTGCATTGACGCGCTGCGGGTGGTGCAGCGGCACCGGGGCTGGGTGGACGATGAAAGCGTGAAGGACATCGCGGCGGCGTTGGGGATGTCGGCGGACGAAGTGGACAGTGTGGCGACGTTTTACAACCTGATTTTGCGGAAACCGGTGGGCCGCCACGTCATCCGGCTCTGCACCAGCGTAAGCTGCTGGATTATGGGTTCGGAAATGCTGGTGGAGTATCTGCAGCGGACGCTGGGCATCGGATTGGGTGAAACGACCAAGGACAACCGGTTCACGCTGATTCAGAACCAGTGTCTGGGCACGTGCGATCATGCGCCCGCGCTGATGATAGACGATGATCTGTACCGGGATTTGGACCCCGAAAAGTTAGAGAAGATTTTGGCGCAGTATCAATAATGCAGGAACGAGTTTTGAGCGAACGGCCTTTAACAGAACGCATTCGACCGGACGGAGCGCCCGTAACGCTGAGCGAATACGAGGCGGCGGGCGGCTATCAGGCGGTGCGCAAGGCGCTGGGCGGAATGTCCCCGAAGGACGTGCTGCAGGTGGTGAAGGATTCGGGGCTGCGGGGACGCGGCGGCGCGGGCTTCCCGACGGGCATGAAATGGAGTTTCGTCCCGGAGAATCCGCATCCGAAGTACCTGGTGGTGAACGGCGATGAAATGGAGCCGGGCACCTTCAAGGACCGGGTGTTGTTGGAAGGTGATCCGCATTCGCTGGTGGAAGGGGTGATCCTGGCGTCGTACACCATCGGCGCGGACGTGGCCTTTGTGTTCCTGCGGGGGGAATATTTGGA
>CAYXPO010000777.1:327-2646 GCA_964466925.1 uncultured Nitrospirales bacterium | reverse complement strand
GATCGCACCCTGGATTCCACCGACGAATGGTGGGGGGCGCTCGTGAAGAAGACCGATCCGGTCTCGGGCGCGGCAACGAAAGAAGAACGGCAGATCAGTTATGCCGCCGCCGGAACCGAGGCCATCCGCATCAACGAACTCATGGTCCGGCCCGTCCGCCGCATCGAAGCCGAAGCCGTCACCCACGCGGTCCCCGGCGGCCCCGGCAACCCCAATGTGACGCTGCGCACCTCGCTGCTCGATCTGCAGGTCAGCAACCCCAGTGCCTTCCTCCAACTCATGAATGACGCCTCACTGAACAATTACTACCGGAACTATTTCCCCACCCCCAATGTCTACCCCCATCAACCCATCGGGCTCCCGGACTTCGACATTCAGGAAAACCAAATAGGTCTTGAAGAAGATCCGGATACGGGCACTTTTAATCTTGAGGAGGAAGTAATTAACGGTGTCAGCCGACTCATGCGTGATGCCTATTGGACTCCGCGTCAGGCAAACAAGTCTATTGGCGCCAATTTTGCTTTTAGCACCATTACCAATGGCGACATTAAAGAATTTGTTATTCGGGCCACAGATCTCGGATTGCCGGAAGGGCGTTATTATCTGTCCGTGAACACCACGAAAGAAGATGGCACACCTTCGGTTACGAATCCCGGCGACATGGAATACGCCATCAAATATGTTGAGGTGGATGCTAATGGCGTTCCGGTTGGCAACACAATTGTGGATGATATTGAAAGTATTCTTGACGCATACGATCCCCTTGATTTAGCGGCAACGGAAACGGAACTGGACAAGTACTTTGCCGAGCACTGGGCGAAGATTGCGGGATATCAGATTTCGCATGCCCCTGGAGAGCCCGAAGGATGGGTCTTTCTTGATGGTACTCCTGATCCAACTTTGGCCCCAAATAAATTGACCGGATTTGATCCGCATGATATCGCGAATGACGATACATTTGATGATTACTTTACGGATGGCGGCGGTATTTCGGCTTGGGCGCCGTTAGCGGGAAATCCTCTTACTCATACAGTCACCATTCCTCCTGTAACTGAGAATCTGGCATTGTGTGTGGCGTTTAGGAATAAAAAACTTACGGATCCCGATATTACCGACGCCGATGACAGTTATCGTTTCGCCATCAATTTCCTGGATTTCAGCCAGGAACCGGACCATGAATGGGTGGAGGTCACCAACACGTCCGACGTGGCTATTGACATGAGCGGCTGGCAGCTCGAAATCGGGATTCCGGACCCGCCGAACGCTTCGGGTTCCGCCGCACGCCCCACGGACACCTTCAAGTCGCTGTGGACGGTTCCCGCCGGAACCACCATCGCCCCCCGCGGCAATCTCCTCTTCAGTTTTGAAACCGCCCAAGAGAGGTATCCCGAGAATTCGTCCGTGTCCAAATTTGACCTGTACCAGACGAACGTCTCGAATCCTTTGGACTTTCCCTCCGAACCCGGCCTTACCCTGCTCAATACGAACGGAATCGGGATTGCCGGGGGCGAATCGGATTTGGCGGTGAATTTCCCGGACCTCGCCGGGGTCACCATTCCCTTCTTTGCCGATCAATCCCCGGATAACGCGGACTATCCCGACCTCTATGCCGTAAACGAATTGTACGACCCCACCGGCAGTGTGTTTCAACGCGATCTGGATATCACCCATGACCGGCAAAACTGGTTTACGGATTATGTGGACAACAATGGCGACGGCGTGACCTCGGTGTATCTGCTGCAACAGGGCTTGGTGGCGCTGGGCCTCCCGCCCGACGCCGATGCCCGCACGGACCACGCGGAACTCGAGAACGAGATCGCCTCGACCCCCAATGACATGCCGGGGAATTGGAATGAAGACATCTCCCCCTCCATATGGGGAGTAAACTTCCCGGCCAACTGGGACGGCGCCAAGCCGTGGGACCGCATTGTCAGCCTGAAAAACGAGTCCATCTGGCGCAAAGACCCGCGCAATCCAAAATCGGAGAAGGTAGACCTGTATGCCGCCCTGGACGCCAATGTCAGCGGCGACGCCTCCCTTCGGAATCTCGCCCGGATTGTCCTGCAAGGCGGGTTCCTCCCCAATTATCCCGAACACGACGGCATAGACAACGACGGCGACGGCGGCTACCTGCTCTGGTGCGAAAATTCCGGGATCGGCCTGCCGTGCGTGGACGTGAACGGCGACGGCGTCATTGACAACAACGACGTCGTGCCGGTCCAGTATGTCCCCGGCACCCTGGACAAGGACATGGTGGACAACGACCTCGACGGGTTCATTGACGAGCGCGGCGACGGATGGGACGTTAACCAGGACGGC
>CAYXPO010000777.1:0-317 GCA_964466925.1 uncultured Nitrospirales bacterium | reverse complement strand
GCCGACGGCGACATCCCCTTCAACCCCGCCATGAGTGAAGGCGTGGACGAGGGACGCAATGTGTTGGCGGGGGAATTCACCTCCGGCGTGCTGCCCCTTACGTTTCTCAATGACCGGAGCGCTTACCCCATTCCGGAACAATGGCCGTTGTTGGAATCCACCGCCATCGTGGACGGCATCGCGCCCTATGACTATTGGATGGACAGTTCCACGGTGAATAGTATGTCGGTTGTTCCGAGTCTTACCGATGCTGTCGCCGGCGTGGACAGTGCCTGGACACTGGACGATCCTGTCAGCGCCGCGGAAGGCTGGTCGGT
>CAYXPO010000776.1:0-2655 GCA_964466925.1 uncultured Nitrospirales bacterium | reverse complement strand
GCCGCAGCCAGCGCGCCCTTTAAGATCAGCCTTGCGGAGTGGTCCTTGAACCGCGCCCTCTTCGCCAAAAAGATGGACCCCCTGGACTTTCCCAAAATCGCCAAGCGCGACTATGAAATAGACTGCATTGAACTGGTGGACCAGTTTTTCGCCAATAAATCGAAGGACATGGACTATCTGAAGGAGTTGAAACAGCGCGCGGACGGAGAAGGGGTTCGCATCGGCCTCATCATGCTGGACACCAACGGCCCCCTTGGAGCGCCCGACAAGGCCAAGCGCGGCAAATCCGTTGACCAGACCTTTCCGTGGATTGACGCCGCGAAGTTCCTCGGCGCCCGGACGATTCGGGTGAATGCGCGGGGCTCCGATGATCCCGCCGTACTCCATGCGGGCATGGTGGAAAGCTGCGCGCGGCTCGCGGAATACGCCGCCCCGCTCGGCATCACTATCACCATCGAAAACCATGGCGGGCCTTCGTCCGATCCCCAGTGGCTCACCGCCGTGATGAAGGAAGTGGGAAAACCCAACTTCGGCACGCTGCCCGATTTCGGCAATTTCCCTCCGGAAACCAACCGTTATGACGCCGTGGAAGCCTTGATGCCTTTCGCGAAGGCCGTAAGCGCCAAGGCCACGCAGTTTTCGGCGGACGGCCAGGTGACGGACACCGACTTCCACCGGATGATGCGCATTGTCCGCGATGGCGGCTACACCGGCTATGTGGGCGTGGAGTCCTCGCCGTCCAACGCGGAAGACGAACCCAGCGCCATTCGCATCACGCGCGACACGCTGCGAAAAATCGCTGACGAACAACAACGCTGTGTGCCCCTATTCGACGGCAAGAGCCCCGAAGGATGGTCGCTGATCGAAGGCGGCGAATGGACCGTCGAGGAGGGTGTCTTGGTCGGACGCAATGGCAAGAACTGGTCCACCGACCCGGAAAAGACCGGTTCGTGGCTCCGCACCAATCAGGAATACGGCGACTTCCGGCTCGAACTGCAATATGCCATCAACGAAGGCGGCAACAGCGGCGTATTTTTCCGATCCGCGCTGGAGAAGAACCCCGCCTTTACCGGATATGAAATGCAGATTGTGGATGCCTATGGCCAACCGCCGTCCAAACAGAGCGCCACGGCCATTTACGATGTCGTGGCTCCCACAAAGAACCTTGTGCGCCCCGCCGGCCAATGGAACACGGTCACCATCATTGCCCGAGGCCCCAAAATCACCTTTGAAATGAACGGCGAAACGGTGCTGGAAACGGAATTGAACCGGTCCGCGCGTGGCTATATCGGGCTTCAAAATCATGATGCGCATGCCGTGGTCAAATACCGCAACATTCGGATTGAGGCGCTGTAATCCGCCGCAACGGCCCCCGGTGCGCCTGCATTCCGTGGGTGAAACAGCCGAAAGCAATGATGCGCGACGCGGTTTTCCGTGTGGAACGACTATGGCCTGCCTGCTTAACTATGAATTCTACAATTGACACAGGTTGCCGTTTTTTGCTAAGGTGTATCCCCTTTAATACTGCGAAAAATTCGACCAAGCGAGGCTGTTGTGGGACGCATAGTAATCAATACGGCCCTGTGCAAAGGGTGTTATCTTTGCGTGGAGGCCTGCCGCAAGAAGCACATCGAGATTGACGACAAACTCAACGCGCAGGATTGCTTTCCCGTGCGCGAAGTCCCCAATACGGAATGCACCGCGTGTCCGCGGTGCGCCACGGTATGCCCGGAAACCGCCATTGAGGTGTTCCATGACTGAACGCTGCGAACGCAAAGCATTGACCATGGGCAATATTGCGGTGGCGGAAGGCGCCATTCAGGCCGGTTGCCGCGCCTATTTCGGCTATCCCATCACGCCGCAAAACGAAATTCCGGAATATTTGTCGGCCCGGCTTCCGGAAGTGGGCGGTATTTTCCTTCAGGCGGAGAGTGAATTGGCCAGCATCAACATGGTGCTGGGCGCCTCCTCCACCGGCACCCGCGTGATGACCAGTTCCTCGGGTCCCGGCATTTCCCTGATGCAGGAGGGCATTTCGTTTCTCGCGGGGAGCCAGTTGCCGGCGGTTATCGTGAACATCATGCGCTGCGGCCCCGGCCTCGGCGGCATCAAGCCCACACAAGCCGATTACTTTCAGGCGACGCGTGGCGGCGGCCATGGCGATTACCGCACCCTGGTGTTCGCGCCGGGCAATGTGCAGGAAATGTTCGATTTCACCGTCACGGCGTTTGAACTCGCCGACAAATACCGCAACCCCGCCATGATCCTCGCCGACGCCATTCTCGGGCAGATGCGCGAACCCGCCACCTTGGTGCCGGAACATCCCCCGGCGGAATATGACAAATCCGGCTGGATTCTCAACGGCGCGCACGGGCGGCCTTCGCGCAATATCCGCAGCATGTATCTCGAAGGGGACGATCAGGAGGAACTCAATTATGTCCTCCAGAAGAAATACGCGCGGATGGAACAGGAAGAACCCCGCCATGAAGAACGGGGAACGGAAGACGCGGACCGCATTGTCATCGCCTTTGGCACCTCCGCGCGGATCGCCATGACCTCCATCCGGGAGGCCCGGGAGGAAGGCCTTCGCGCCGGATTGTTCCGCCCCATCACCCTCTATCCCTTTCCGAAGCAGGCCCTGCGGGAATTGACCCA
>CAYXPO010000775.1:0-2661 GCA_964466925.1 uncultured Nitrospirales bacterium | reverse complement strand
GAACGCATCTTCGAGCCGTTGTTCACCACCAAAGGCGTGGGGGGCGGCACCGGCATGGGGCTGGCCATCGTGCATGGCATTGTGACCAGCCTGAAGGGCGCCATCACCGTCCAAAGCGAGGTGGATAAAGGAACCGTGTTCCAGGTGTATCTGCCCCGGTATCAAGGAGATGAACCGGCGCAGGGAAAGGGGATGGTGCAGGAAGTGCTGAGCGGTTCCGAGCACATTCTCGTGGTGGATGACGAACCCCAGTTGGTGGCCTTATGGACGGAAATGCTGGGACAGTTGGGCTATCGGATAACGCCCTTTTGCGAAAGTCTTGCCGCGCTGGAAGCGTTTCGCGAGAACCCGGGCCGGTTCGACTTGGTGCTGATGGATCAAATGATGCCCGGCATGACCGGGATGCAGGTGGCCAAGGCGATGCTGAAGGTGCGCCCGGACCTCCCCATTATTCTGGCCACGGGGTTCAGCGAATCCGTCACCCCCGAAGAGGCCCAGGCGGCGGGCATACGCGATTTTGTCTACAAACCCATCCTGGGGAACGAACTGGGGTTGGCCGTCCGCAAAGCGCTGGACGCTTCGGCCGAACCCGAAGGCGCATAATTCGGCGCCCGTCAAAGGAGGCGGGAGACCGCGAAGGACATTCACGGCCCATCCGGCTTCGCCGAATAGGCCATGCCGCGCAGAAATGCAAGGATTCATGCCCCCCTGTTCTTTCTTCTCCGTTGTGGCACGGTCAAGACCGTCGCCGGTCTTGGCCGTGGGGGCTCTCATGAAACACCGATAAAGGAGGAGTGGGACACGCAAGAAGAACGGGACGGCCGCCCGTGACATGGTGGTTCGGGCAGCCGTCCCGGAGTGTTTTGCAAAGGATCGGAAGACGATCACATTTTCTGCATCATGGCGAGGAACTCGGCATTGGACTTTGTCTTCTTGAGTTTCTCGATGAGCAATTCCGTGGCTTCGACGATTTCGAGGGGGCTCAGCACGCGGAGCAAAAGCCAGATGCGTTCCAGCTCTTCCTGGGCCACCAGCAGTTCTTCTTTGCGGGTGCGCGATTTGTGGACATCCAGCGCCGGGAAGATGCGTTTCTCCATCAGGCGGCGGTCCAGATGGATTTCCATGTTGCCGGTGCCCTTGAATTCTTCAAAGATGACGTCGTCCATGCGGCTGCCGGTTTCGACCAGCGCCGTGGCCAGAATGGTCAGGCTGCCGCCTTCCTCCATGTTGCGCGCCGCGCCGAAGAACCGTTTGGGGCGTTGCAGGGCATTGGAGTCCACGCCGCCGGAAAGCACCTTGCCGCTGGCGGGCACGATCACGTTGTAGGCGCGGGCGAGCCGCGTGATGGAGTCCAGCAGAATCACGACATCGCGTTTGTGCTCGACCAGCCGCTTGGCTTTGTTCAGCACCATTTCCGCCACCTGCACGTGCCGTTCGGCGGGTTCATCGAAGGTCGAGGCGACGACTTCGCCGCGGACGGACCGGCGCATGTCCGTGACTTCTTCCGGGCGTTCGTCAATGAGCAGCACAAAGACCGCGATGTCCGGGTGATTGGTGGTGATGCTGTTGGCGATTTTCTGCAACAGCACGGTTTTCCCGGTAAACGGCGCCGCGACGATCAATCCGCGCTGCCCTTTGCCGATGGGGGAGATCAGGTCCATGATGCGCATGGCGATTTCCTTCGGCTCGGTCTCCAGGTGCAAGCGCTCATCCGGGTGCAGGGGGGTCAGACTGTCGAACAACAACCGGGTATGGGCCACTTCCGGGGTGTCGTCATTGACCGCTTCCACTTTCAGCAGCGCGAAATACCGTTCGCCCTCTTTCGGGGGGCGCACATGGCCGCGAATCGAGTCGCCGGTCCGCAAACCGAATTTGCGGATTTGGGACGGTGACACATAGATGTCATCCGGGCCGGGAAGATACGAGTAATCCGGCGAACGCAGGAATCCGAAGCCGTCCGGCAGGATTTCGAGGGTGCCTTCGCCCCATACCGACCCCGCGCGTTCGAGGCTTTTCTTCAATATCTCGAAGATCAGGTCCTGTTTTTTCAGTCCGGCGTATTCGGCAATGCCCAGGGCCTGCGCCATTTCCGAAAGCTGGGTGATGTTCATGGCCTTCAGGTCATTGATGGAAATTTCCGGCCCGTCTCCCTGGACTTCCGGAATCTCCTCGTTGGCCACATCCAGCACGGGCTGCCGGGGGGGCATTTGTTGGGGACGGCGCATGCCGCCGCGTTGGGGCGAGCGGTGTTGCGGCGAACGGTTTGGTCCGCCATAGTTTCCTTTTTTTTGCGGCTTGCGGTTTCTCATGCGCGACTGGTTTTGACTATCCGTCATGGAGTATCCTTTCACGTTTCTGCCGGATGTGCACTCCCACGTGGATGTGGAAGCCGATTTCTAGTGTATTTCAGCCCAATTGCTCCCGATGCCCACATCAACCTTCAATGGAACATCCAGAGGAATCACTTCTTCCATTATTTTCTTCATCAGGTCCGCGGTTTCGCGGGCAATCCCGGATTCCGCCTCCACCAGCAACTCATCGTGCACCTGCAGCAACAAGCGCGCGGGTTTCCCGGCAAGGGCCTTGACCAGCCGTATCATCGCCACTTTGATGATGTCCGCGGCCGTGCCCTGGACCGGCATGTTAATCGCGGCCCGTTCC
>CAYXPO010000774.1:1760-2672 GCA_964466925.1 uncultured Nitrospirales bacterium | reverse complement strand
AAAAACGCGTTGCGCTTTTCGCACGGAAGAGGAAATACGCGAAAAAGAACAAAAACAGCGCCTGCCGTTGACTTGCGGTCACGGTTCAGGCGCTATGGATTTACGGTTCAGTTATTTTGACGCGGGCGCCATGGAAGGTTTCTCAGGCGGCGGGCTCTCATTCGGTTTGCCGAGCGCGTTTATGCCATACATTTTGAGCAGGTCATTGATATTGGTCGAGCGCACATCAAAGCCTTCACCCATGGGTACGAGTACTATTTTTTTGCCCTGCATCGCCTCCGCAATGGTCAGTTTAACCACCGATTCACCGCCGGACCCGGCCAGCGCTTCATTCATTTTTCGGATGCCCGTGGCCTCGGCTTGGCCTTCGAGACGCACGGCTTCGGCGCGCTTTTCCGCCTGCTTAAAGGCGGCGTCGGCCTTGATCTTGGCCTGCTCGAAGGCACCGTCGGCTTCGGCCCTCATCTTCGCCACCTCACCCTTGGCTTCCTCGACGCCGGCCAGGAACTTCTGCTCCGTGGCGCGCGTGGTTGATTTGGCTTTCTCGACGCGCTGCTGGGCCACTTTACGGTCTTCGATGGCCTTCTGGTAGTCCGGGTTGAAGCGGTAGTCGCCGGTGCCGATGCGTTCGACAATAACCCCGAGCGGTTCGAGAATCTTGTTGAGGGCTTCCTTCACCGCCTCGGCTTTTTCACTGCGTTTGTCGGCGAGATAGAAGTCCTCGGTTTCGAGTTCACCGAAGATGTCGCGGGGCTTGCTCCGGGTGACGGTGCGGATGATGTTTTCCTTGAGTTCGTCCATGGTGGTGGCGACCTCCTGGAGGATCATGGGAGCCTTGGCGGGGACGATGCGCCAGGACACGACGATGTCGAGGCTAATATCGTTTCCATCAACGGTTTTGAAGAGCAGATC
>CAYXPO010000774.1:0-1750 GCA_964466925.1 uncultured Nitrospirales bacterium | reverse complement strand
TTGCCTGTGCGGTCGCCGCGGTTGGCCACACTGCTCATTTCGAGGGTGTTCAACCGCACATCGAACGTGTGCCAGTCATTGATAAACGGCGCAAAAAAATAGGTCGAGCCGGGCGGGTAGTATTTGTCTTCAACGCCCTTTTTCCCGAACAGGCTGAATTTGATGGTACGGACGCCCACTTCCGTGGGGCCGGTGGAACGGGGCACGCACCCCGGCAACAAGGCCAAGGCGGCAATGAGGCAACAACCGAGGAGTAGTGTATTGCGTTTCATTGTACGGTTCCTCCATTGGTTGTGGCCGGTGCCGAAATGACGGCGGGGGACGGTGGTGGCGGCGGGGCTTCACCCGCCGGGGCGGGTTGCACACCAAAAAGTTTCAGCATGCCATCCAGATCGAGTGGATTGACGCCCTCCTTTCCTCCCGTGGGCACCACCACACATTCCAGGCCGTCCAAGGCCTTGGCCATTTCCATGGCCACCTTTCGGTCGTAGCCGTGCACCTGCATGGCGTCATTCTTGAGCTGGGTGGCTTCGGCCTCCGCGGTTTTCACCAGCAGGGTGGCTTCCGCGGCCCGCTTGCGGGTGTAGAGGTCCTGCTCCGCCATCTTTTCCGTTTTATAGGCTTCCCCCTCCTGAAGGGTGATCTTAACCTTCATTTCGCCTTCTTGGGCGGTCTTCTTGGTGATGGCCTCTTCCGCGTTCGCCTTGGCCTCGGCCTGGTTTTTGAACACGAGTTGATCCTGCAGTTTCTTGGCCTCGATGCTCTTCTGTATCTCGTCGCTGTACTTGAAGTAACGGATGAGCACCTGGTCAACTTTCATGCCCTTGGTCTTCAATTCGTTATCGAGTGCCATACGCGCTTTTTCCGCCTTCTCCGTACGCAGCGGGCTGTTGTAGAAATCCTCCGTGTTCAGTTCGCCGAGGGACTGCTTGAGAATGGGTTCCGCCTTGGGCAAAATCCCGTTGGTGAGATACATCTGTTCCGGCCCGAGCGTGGTCATGACCTTGTACGGGTCAACGATGCGGTAGAGAATGGTGACATCAACATCCACGAAAAAACCGTCTGAAGTCTGAATTTTGACAGCGCGGTCATAGGCGTGGGCCGGACTTGTTGCCTGGCCTTTTTCCGTCAGGGTCATGTCCAGCACCTGGACGTGCCGGGGAAAATGGAACATTGTTTCCATGCCAAAGGGCTTCACCAGCCAATAGCCGGGCGTATACACTTTTTCGAGTATGCCGCGCTTGACGCCGATTTTCACCTGCTTTATGCCGAATTCGTTGGGCTTCACGTAATCAACAATGGTGGTGACCAACACCAGGCAGACTATGCCGAGGAGGCACAGAATCACGACCCCCAGTTTCAGGCCATGGGGCAGTGGAGGCATAGGCGGCCTGACGATTCTCCCGCCGAAAAGGTCCGTCAAATTTTTGGGCGGCTCGGTTCCCTCTTTGTATATCTTGTTCGGCATGTGTGGTCTTCCTTATGTGTTCGGGCCATGCGCCCAGCCGCGCTAGTATAACACATTATCCCCTTTTCTGCAGGCACCAGCCCGCTCGTGGTGTGAGGATGTGCGTCTCTTCCCTTTATTAGGGTTTTGGACATGCTCGCCTTATACCGCATGGGCCCGGACAAGTACGGCGTGCCGTTGAACCTATCCTTTCACAACGCGAATGCCCAGGGGACTTTTTTCGATTCCCATGGGCACGGCATCGGTAAGATTCATTTGGGCGCAATAGGGGATATCCGCGTC
>CAYXPO010000773.1:0-2683 GCA_964466925.1 uncultured Nitrospirales bacterium | reverse complement strand
CCCAGATACCGGTTCCGCGAGATCGAATTGTGGTGTGAAAAAGAAACGCCCTCCAAGCAGGAGTTCCTATGTATTTCGTGGTAAAAAAATCAATCCACGCGGAAGCCGTCTTCACCGTCAATGCAGGGGTGGTAGCCGGGAGAACGGAAGAGTTGGATGGCGCGGAGGAGTTCGCTCATGGAGATGTGCCAGTCAGGGGGATTGTAGTCGCTGGCGTGGAGGCCGCAGTCTGCTTTCGTTCCATACAGCGCCGTCATTCCTGCGCAGGCGGGAATCCAGGATTCACTGTATTTTTCCTCTTGATTCTCACAACACACCGTCATTCCCGCGCAGGCGGGAATCCAGGATTCATTGTATTTTTCCTCCGGATTCCCGCCTTCGTGTGAACAACGAAAGCGGCAGGAATGACGGACAGCACGGGAAGAATGAGAACAGGAAAATGAAAGCGAGGGCCTGGATTCCCGCCTGCGCGGGAATGACAATGTAGTTGCGTATGACGACCTTGGAAACGTGTTACGGGTATGTTTTGTTTGACGGCTCCGCAGTGCTTCGCCCTCCCATGTCCGGACAGAGGGTGGCAACCCCTTGTCTGGGGAGAGGTCCACTCCAGGGGCAAGGGGTAGCAACCCCTTGTCTGGGGATAAACCTAGGGCGTAGCCATCTTCGGTGCCGGAGGCGCAGTGGAGGCCGTTGAGGTTGTAGAACTGAATCACGCAGAGGAGTTCACTCAGGCTGATTTTGTGGTCTTGGTTGCTGCCAGCGTTGCGGCAGGGATGTTCGGCATCGGTCATGTGGATACCATACCAAGTTTCCGCCAGGCGCCGCGCTCTGGCGGGTCGCATTTTCTATCTGTTGGGATTTATCCCGCCGGTGTAAAGACCCCTTTATAGACTTCCAGGTGGCGCAGGGCGATATGGTCCCAGTTGCACTCGGCCAATACCTTATCGGCAACCGTTTGAAAGGCTGCTGTGGCCTGCGCCGGATGCTCCAGAAAGGCTCCAAGCCGGTCCGCCAAGGCCTGAACATCGCCTTTGGGGACCACCCACTGCGGATCCCGCGCCACCCATTCCGGCAACCCGCCGGTGTCGGATACCAACAACGGTTTTCGGTAGGGCATGGCCAGCATCCCCACCCCGCTTTGCGCATCAAAATGGACATACGGCGCCACGATCAAGTCCACCGCGGCCATGAGTACGGGAAGGCGGGCCTCCGGGATGTATTCCAGGAAAAGATGCACCTGATCGCGTATCCCCGCCTCGTCTATCAGGTGTTGATAGGGCGCCCAATCCGTCCAGGGCTTTCCCGCAATCACCAAGTGCGCTTGTGGATAACGGCGCACCACTTCCGCAAACGCCCGCAGAAGGATGTCCACCCCTTTGTAGGGCCGGATCATCCCGAAATTCAGAAAGACCACCGCGTCCCGCGGCAACCCCAGTGCTTCGCGTGCCGTCTCGCGCGGCACGGAGCGCGCCTCCGTCAGTGCCGCCCCATGCGGAATCCGCGTCACCCGCGCTGCCTCCACGCCATACACCTCGAGCAACTGCCGGACATTCTGTTCGCTATGGACAATCAGGTGGTCCGCCCAGCGGCACATCCACCGGGTGGCGTGCAGGAATCCCGGACTGGCCTCATGGGACAAGGCGTTATGCACCGTCACCACAATCTTGCGCCCCAGCAGTTTTGACACCAGCAGTGCGGTGAACGCCACCGGAAACAGCGGCAGGCTCCACCATTGCACATGCAGGATGTCCGCCCGCGCGGCCATCGGCTGAAACAGCCAGCCCGCCGGGTTATACCAGGAAAGCCGGTGGCGCACCGTCAAGTTTGGCCCTTCGGGCGCCTGCCGCGAGGGGTCCATGGCCCGTTTCTCCCCCGGAAACAGCCGGGCCGGATACATTTTTTTGAATCCCAACGCCGTCACCTCGGCATGGTGGGAAATCGCGGAGGCCAACGGGCCGCAATACTCCGGAATCCCCTGAATCTGGGGTGGGAACGACCCCAGCATGGCCACCCGGATTCGTTTTGCGCCCGCATTCAAACCGGTGGGCCTCCCTCGCGCGCAGTCAACGTCCGGACTATCTGGTCCAATTGCGCCGCCACCTGTTCCGGCTGATATTCATTCAAAACCGTTTCCCGCGCGTGGCGGCCCAGTTCGGCCCGAAGCTTATGATCGTGCAGCAATTGTGAAAGCGCCTCGGCAAACGCCCCCACATCATTGTCGGGGACAATCAATCCGTTATGTCCGTGCGTTATGGGATAGGCCGCGCTCTGGCAGGCCACAATGGCCTGTCCCGCCGCCATGGCGTTCAGCATCTTAATCGGATACCCCGACCACGACACCCGGGGCACGGCAAACACCGCATCGCGCGCCAGCACCCGCTGCAACGAATCAAACCCCGGGGTGTAGATCAATTCCGCCTCCGGAAACTCCGCGCGGTCCGCCGTGGCGATTAACAAGCGCGCATTCGGGTGCGTTTTCCGGACCCGTATCATCGCCCCGAACAACAAGCCGAGATTCTGATAGGAATCAAGGTTGCCCGCATACAACACCGGCGGCATCTCCTTGCTCACCGCGCACGGCTCAAACAACGCGGCGTCCATCATGGGCGGCACGATTTTGACCCGTGTATGATCGCACCCGCGCACAATCAAGTGGCCCGCCAGCCTCCGGTGCGGGGTGATG
>CAYXPO010000772.1:0-2685 GCA_964466925.1 uncultured Nitrospirales bacterium | reverse complement strand
GTTGATAGAATGCCTGAGCAATATCAAAGACATGCAAGGCCCGGTGTTGTTTCATTGCCGCACGGAAAAGGGCAAGGGACTGAAGGAAGCGGAGGAGGACCCGCAGAAATATCATGGCATCAAGCCCATGATGGTGAAGAAGAACGACTGCGAGGGGGATGCCCTTCCCGCGCAACAAGAGAGCGCCGCCGTTCACGTGCCAACGTTTACGGATGCGTTTGCGCAGGCATTGGTCGAGGCCGCGCGGGAAGATGAGCGGGTGGCGGGCATCACGGCGGCCATGCCCGCGGGGACGGGATTGTCATTGTTGGAAAAGGAATATCCCGAACGGTTTTTTGATGTGGGGATTTGTGAGCAGCATGCGGTGACACTGGCGGCGGGCATGGCGATTCGCGGGCTCCGACCGGTGGCGGCGGTCTATTCCACGTTCCTCCAGCGGGGTTATGACCAGGTTATTCATGATGTCTGCCTGCAACAATTGCCCGTGGTCTTTGCCATTGATCGCGCCGGATTGGTGGGGGAAGACAGCCCAACGCAGAACGGCACGTTTGATTTGTCGTTCCTGCGGGCGGTGCCCAACCTGTGTATCCTGGCGCCGCGCGATGCGGACGACATGCGCCTTATGTTGCAGTGGGCGCTGCGTCACGATGGGCCGGTGGCGATTCGCTACGCGCGGTGTTCCGCGCCGCGTATCGGGGCGGCGGACGGACGGGAGGTCACCCGGGGCGAGGTGTTGCGGCAGGGGAGAGAGGCGGTGTTTTTGGCCGTGGGTCCGGTGCTTCGAGCTTGTATGGAGGCGGCGGATTCCTTGGCGCGGGAGGGCAGGGATGTGGGGGTGGTGGACGCGCGCCGGGTGAAGCCGCTGGACTCTGGCTTGCTGGAACAGATTTCGGACCGGCCTATTATCACCGTGGAAGAAAACACGCTGGAGGGGGGATTCGGTTCGGCGGTGCTGGAATACTTCGCGGACCGGCAGGACCTTGGCGGACGGCGGATTTTACGGCTGGGCATTCCCGATCTTTTCTGTGAACATGCCACGCGGGATGAACAACTGGCGCGGTATGGACTCGACGCCCCGGGGCTTGCCCGTGCCGTGCAGAACTTTCTGCAGGCGTCCGCATAACCGGATGGCGCTTTGACGGGCCGGGTTGTTTATCCTTTTACCAAAAAGAAGCAGGACGCGCCGCCGCGTCCTGCTTTGACACTACACCGTAATGTGCGATTATGCCGGGGCCGGGCCGGGGGCGAACCCGTCTTCCGTCAGCGGATCAAGATGGTACATGCCTCCCGCGGAATTGTAGAACTGGATAATGCGCAGCAATTCGCCCACCTCAAGGTTCCAGTTCTGCGGGTTGTAATCCGCGGTATAGGGCGGGCAGGACTGATCGCCCATGCCGGGGGCATATCCATCTTCCGTGGTGGCATCGCAATGGAACGGTCCGGAATTAAACAACTGGATAAGGCGGAGCAATTCGGAGAGCGAGATGCTCCAGTCGCCATCGGAGTCCGCGGAACTGAAGCGGATGGGTTCTCCTTCGACGCTTCCTTCGCCTTCCACAGCGCCTTCCACAACGCCTTCGCCTTCGGCACCGCCTTCGCCTTCCACAGCGCCTTCTCCTTCGACGCCGCCTTCGCCTTCCACTTCAATGCACGGATGATCAAAATGGATGCTCCATCCATCAATGGTTCCGACGTTCACGAGGCCCGCATCGGCAAGGAACAGGGTCCACGTTCCCTTGGTGCTTAGCCCGTCAAACACAAACAGAGGCGAATGGGGCCTGAATTCCCCGGTGTAAGGGGCTTCAGCGGTGCTGATGCTTGCCGTGGCGGCATCGCTGAACACGGTGTTGACCATGCTTGTGCCGCCGCCGACGGGATAGGTGAAGAGGAACAATTGCGTGCCATTGGGGCCAATCAGGTTGGCAATCAGGTTTTCGATGTGCGGATGGCTGATATCGATGGAAACGGTGAGGTTCTCGATGGTTTGGTCGGTGAGCACCGAGATGGATGAGGAAGCTCTTCCGTTCGCAAAGGCCACCGGTGTGCCACAACTGTTAAGCTGAATGGCGCAGAGCCCGTATTCGCCTTCCTGCCGGCATTCACCTTCGAGAGCGCCTTCGGGCATACCTTCAGGCGTGCCCTCGGGCGTGCCTTCCGGGGTGCCTTCGGGCGTGCCTTCCGGGCTGCCTTCGGGCGTGCCTTCTACTTCGCCTTCTTCTCCTTCGCCTTCCACCAGCGGGCAAACACCATCATAGCCCACCACTGCGCCGCGTCCGATGAGTTCGGGAATCGCGTGGCAGAGAATATCGTCGGTCAAAGGATTGCCTTCAAGCCCGATTTCATCCCCCGCGCCAATGCCGGGGTTGTCGAGCAACGCGGCAATATCCGAAATCTGGTTGTTCCACAGGAACACAGACTGAAGCCGAGTCATATTTTGGAGGGCGGCCAGATCGGAAATCTGGTTCCAACCCAGGTTGAGGGAGACCATGTTGACCAGGCTGGTCAAGGGGGTAATGCTGGTGATGCTGTTATTCCACAGGCTCAGATGCTGCAAATTGGGCAGTTTGTCAATATTGGTCAAATCCACAATACCCCGGGAGTCGGCACTGAACGAGGTCAAGGCGACCAAGTCGCCTTCATAAATAGCCTTGCTGTTGTCAAAGGACAAGGCGGCGCGGACGGCGG
>CAYXPO010000771.1:0-2686 GCA_964466925.1 uncultured Nitrospirales bacterium | reverse complement strand
CGTGTTTGACCAGGACCAGCACCAGAGATAGGAGCACGGCGTTCAAAGCCGCGATCGTGTACATCAGGAACGACTGGGAACTGAGCCAGTTGAAATACTTGGGATAGCCCGCGTCCGTGTACATGCCGCTGGCATTGCGGAACCCCAGGGGTTTCAAGGCGAGAAAGGTATGCCGCTGTTCGTTCAGATAGCGCATGCACCCCACGAAGTACACGCGGTTGCGCACCACCAGGCCGAACAAGCCCAACCCGAAGAACAGGGCGATCAGGAAACCCGCCACGATGGCAAAGGTCAGGTCCACGTGTTTTTCCACGGCGAACTCGAACAGGCCGATCCCGCCGCCGGCGATGATGGTGAAAAAGGTCGCGAGAAATTTGAAAATATCCACGCTCTGCGAATCGTAGTACCGGGCCTGTTCGAAGACCCGGTCGAAATCCGCTTGCAAAAAAGTCAGTCCTGCCTCGGCGTTCTTGGCCATGCCTTGTCCTCCTTGCCGCTTTGTGGTCATTCCCAGGTGAATTCCCACACGCAGGCGTCGTCCTTGCGGGCCATGCATTTGGGATGCTTCCCGCGCGGGTTCTTGGCGCTCGACATGCGCAATATTTCCTCTATAAACGGTGTGTGAGAAAGGTCGTGGTGGAGGGGGATGTCCGGGAATCCGGTCAGCTTGACGGTGCTGGATTTGTCCTGCACGTCCAGCACTTCCATCTGGCCCACATCGAAGTACTGGCGCCAGACCTGCGAGGCGCGCTTGATCACGAAATGTGGCGACGCCAGGGAAATGAAGAACCGGTACATGCCGCTGAAATGATTGCGGGCCGTGTACTGGGCCGAGGCGGTTACCAGGGAGTGGTCGCCTTTGCCCAGAACCTTGTCTGCGGTAAATAAATAACGGAGAAAAGCGACATAATTCAGCCACATGATGGGAATGATCTTTTGCTGGAACAGCGCCCGGTCCGAGGGGGATAACGCCGCCACGACCTTTTCGATGCCCCCGGGACCGTAATTTTTAAGCAGGAATTGTTCGACGTCGATCCAGCGCGAGGCTTTGACATTGCCCATGAGGTAACTCCTTGGAAAGGCCTGTCACTATAATAAACGATTTAGGGCTTTTCGTAACCTCGAAAAACGCGGATAATGGGCTCGTTCTTAACCTCGCCCAATCCCACGCATTCCGCCAAAATGGTAAGAATTGCCTCGCCGCATGCAAACCGCGAGGCGCCTGCACAGGGGGCAAAAAAATCCGGAGGGTGTCATGAGAATGGTCCAGAAAAGTATTCTGCTCGGAATGCTGCTGTTGATGGCTGGCAACGCTTGGTCAGCCACGATCCTGGTGAGAGACCCGGGCGATTCGGGGACCAACACCCTGCGGTGGGCCGTTGCCAGCGCCAATGGCGATACCACCACAGTGGACATCATTACCTTCGCCCTGCTGCCGAACATTCCCATCAACCTGGCCTCGCAGATAGACATCACGGGTCCGGTGATCATTAACGGCAGCGGGGTCACCATCACCGCGGCCACGGACGAAACCTATCCCCTGCTGGTCCTGACCGGCGACAGCGGGGGCAGTCTGGTCCGTGACCTGTGCCTGGTCCAGGGGCAATACGGACTGCAAATTGACTCGGACGGCAATACGGTCTGGGGGTGCGCCATCGGCGTGAACTGGGGCAGCGGGCCTGATCCGAACACGATCGGCATCTATGTCGCAGGAGACAACAACCAGATCGGCGGACCCGCCCAATATATGATGAATACCATTTCCGGGAATTCCGGTAATGGAATCTATGCCTTCCAAGTCACTCGCTTGATTGTCCAGAACAACCGGATCGGCACCCGCATACAGGGCACCACGGCCCGCTCGAATGGCACCAACGGCATTCACTTGTTCGAATGTACCCAATGCCTGATCGGCGGGGACCGGGGAGCAAATCAGGGTAATCTGATTTCCGCCAACATCCAGTACGGGGTATATATACAAGGCGGGAGTTACGCGGGCAACAGTATCTGTGGCAATATCATCGGCTTGAGGGCCGACCAGGTTTCGGCCATCGGAAATACCGGCGCCGGCATCTCCGTCTATATGTCCTCGGGGAATTTCATCGGTCTGCCCCAAGCGGGATACGGAAATGTGATTTCCGGCAACGTTGGTCACGGGATCATCCTGGGAGTTGGGGTTGTCATCCGCAATAACGTGGTCCGGAACAATCTGATCGGGCTGAACGAAAGCGGCGTGGCCATGCCCAATCAGGACGGCGTCCGCGTCTTGAACACCCAGGATTGCACCATAGGCGGATACCGCAATGACGCCTACCTGCATCGCAACATCATTTCAGGAAATTCATCGGATGGAATTTATGTCAGCGGTAACAATCAGAACACGGTGATCAGCGGGAACCACATTGGCACCAACCAGAGCGGTAACGCGGCCGTCGGCAATGACACGGGGATCTACCTGAGCAACCCGGCCACCGTGACCGTGGGCGGCGCCACCAGCCTGACCGGGGGGGATATGCTCGGAAATGTGATTTCCGGGAACAACAGCATTGGTGTCTATCTTGGCACCAGTTCCGGCAATACCCTTGTCGGCAATTATATCGGCACCAATGCCGCCGGCACCGCGGCCCTGCCCAATGGGACCAACGGTATTACCCTGCAGGCCGTAAGTCATAGGAATGTCATTGGC
>CAYXPO010000770.1:0-2687 GCA_964466925.1 uncultured Nitrospirales bacterium | reverse complement strand
AACGGCAAAACCGTCATCCGGTTGTGTAATGCCGTGGTTGAGCGGATGAAAGGCGCGGATCAGGTGGGAGAGGCCTTCAAGAAAGCCCTCGGTGTTTCTTTTGGGCAAACCACCCCGGATGGGATGGTCACGCTGGAACATACCGCGTGCATCGGCCTGTCCGATCAGGCCCCGAGCGCATTGGTCAATGGCATCCCCATTACCAATCTCTCCCCGGAAGATGTCCCCATGATTGTCAAGGCCATCCGGGATGGAGAAGACCTGTTGAATTTGCCGCAAGCGGAGGTGGACTTGAACGTCCGCAAGACCGGCGAAGTGATCTTCGCGCCGATGGAACGCGGGGCCGCGTTGCGCAAGGCCATCAGCATGACCCCCGAAGGCGTCATTAACGAAATCAACAAGGCCCGCCTGCGCGGGCGCGGCGGCGCGGGTTTCCCAACCGCCATGAAATGGGATTTTTGCCGAAAGGCCAAAGGGGATGCCCACTACCTTGTCTGCAATGCCGATGAGGGCGAGCCGGGCACCTTCAAAGACCGGGCCATCCTCTCCGAATCCCCCGATCTGCTCTTTGAAGGCATGACTCTGGCCGGCTACGCCATCGGCGCAAAGGAAGGCATTCTCTACCTCCGTGCTGAATATGAATACCTGCTCGCCAAACTTGAAAGGATGCTGGCCAAACGCCGCCACCTCGGGTTGCTTGGCGAAAACATCTGCGGGGCCGAAGGCTTCACCTTTGACATCCGGATTCAGTTGGGCGCGGGCGCCTACATCTGCGGCGAAGAATCCGCCCTCATCGAATCCGCCGAAGGAAAGCGTGGCGCGCCCCGCGACAGGCCGCCCTTCCCCGTACAGGTCGGCTATTTGGGCCAGCCCACCTCCGTAAACAATGTGGAAACCCTGTGCTGCGCCGCGCGCATTCTTGAAAAAGGCGGCGAATGGTTTTCCAAGATCGGAACCAAAGATTCCACCGGCACCAAACTTCTCAGCATCTCCGGCGATTGCGAACATCCCGGCATCTACGAGGTGGAATATGGCATCACGATCAAAAAAATGCTGGCCATGGTGGGCGCGGAAGACGCCCAGGCCGTGCAAGTCGGCGGTCCTTCCGGACGCTGCCTGGCCCCGAAAGATTTCGGGCGCGGCATCTCCTTTGAAGACCTTCCCACCGGCGGTTCCATCATCATTTTTGGAAAAGATCGCGATCTTCTCGAATGCATGCGCCAATTCACCGAATTCTTCGTCGAAGAGTCCTGCGGCTGGTGCGTGCCCTGCCGTGTGGGAACCACCCTCCTCTTGAAGAAGTTTGAAAAGGTGCTTGAGGGGCATGGCACGCGCAAGGACCTTGAAGAACTCGAGCAAATTGGAAAAACCATCAAGACCATGAGCCGGTGCGGGCTCGGCCAAACCGCCGCCAACCCCATCCTGACCACCCTGAGCGGATTTGCCGATCTCTATGAAGCACGCATCAAAAGTGATGATTTCATTCCTCCCTTCGACCTTGAAAAGGCGATGGAAGCCGGACTCAAAGCGGCCAACCGCCCGCTGGAAGGAGTACATGCATGAGCAACGACACGGTTACCTTCACCATTGACGGCGTGGAAATCAACGCCAAGCCCAATCAAACCGTCATGCAGGCGGCGGATGACGCCGGCGTTTATATCCCGCGCCTGTGTTATCACAAAGACATGATGCCCGGCGGCCATTGCCGGGTATGCACCGTGAAAGTGAATGGCCGCCCCCAAAGCGCCTGCACCTTTCCCGTGAACAACGGCATTGTGGTGGAGAACGACACCGAGGAACTCAACCTGCTGCGCCGCAACATCGTCGAGTTCATGTTTGTCGAAGGAAATCACTACTGCCCGTCGTGCGAAGCCAGCGGGAATTGTGAACTTCAGGCCATGGCCTACCGTTTGGGTCTGCTGGCCCCGCAACTTCCCTACTTAAACGAAAAACGGGAATTGGATGCCACGAACAAGGACGTCTACCTGGACCGCAACCGCTGCATTCTCTGTGGACGCTGCGTGCGCGCCTCCAAACAATTGGATGGCAAGACCGTGTTCGGCTTTGAAAACCGCGGCATTAAGAAACGGATTGCCGTGGATGCGCCGGACGGTCTGGGCGAAACCAGCCTCGCCGCCAAGGATAAGGCGGCCAGCATCTGCCCGACGGGTTGCCTTGTGGTGAAACGTCAGGCCTATCAGACCCCTGTGGGAAAACGGGCCTATGATTTAACGCCTATCGGCTCGGATATCGAGCGGAAAAAGGCAACGGTTTAACTCGGAGAAAGGAGTCCAGCCATGTCTAAACCATTGGTTGCCACCGGCCATTTCACCGGATGCTTCGGCTGCCATATGTCGCTGCTCGATATTGATGAGCGCATCCTCGATCTCGTCCAGCTCGTCGAATTCGACAAATCGCCCATCAACGACATCAAAACCTTCACCCGCCCCGTGGACATCGGCATTGTCGAGGGCGGCATCAGCAATGACGAAAACGCCGAAATCCTCCGGGATTTCCGTAAAAACTGCAAAATCCTCATTGCGATTGGCGCCTGCGCCATTACCGGAGGCGTCCCTTCCATGAGGAACACCGTCCCCCTCAAGGAATGCATGGAAGAGGCCTATCTCAACGGCCCCACCATCCAGGGCGATGGGGTCATCCCCAACGACCCCGAACTCCCGGTCCTG
>CAYXPO010000769.1:0-2696 GCA_964466925.1 uncultured Nitrospirales bacterium | reverse complement strand
TCTGTTCTGCGCAGACCTGCCCAACAACCAATTGTGTGACAGTGTCCATGTGAAAACTATTGGCACAGGTGTGGTTTTGTCAAGGCAATTACATGCATGAACTACTCGCGTAAACTATGTGTGGCGGCATGGATCTGTTTTTAGGCGCAAATGTTCAGCGCCCACTATTGGATAAGGCAAAAGGAATCTTTTCATACAAATACAAGTTGGGTATCGGATAGGGCTTCCTGTATCATGAATAGTAAACACAAAACGTCTTGACGAGGCAACAATGAATTTGTCCGAACTGAAAAGGCTTGTTGTTGGCGGTGAGTGCGAGCAAGTGGAGTTCAAGCGTTCCACGGGACAACGCACTGAGGCCATGAAAACTGTTTGTGCTTTACTGAATGGTTTGGGCGGTTTCGTTCTCTTTGGTGTTACGGACAGGGCAGAGATTGTTGGACAGGAGACCTCTTCAAAGACCATTGAGGACATTGCTCATGAGTTGCAGCGGATTGAGCCCCCGGCGTTTCCAGACATCGAGACGGTTAAGCTGCGCAGTGGCAAGTCAGTAATAGTGCTTCGTGTTCCAGGTGGAGGCGGTCCCTACACCTATGATGGCCGATCTTATACCCGCCATGGACCAACGACAAGGCCTATGCCTTCCTCACGATACCAACGCATTCTACTTGAACGCATGCATGCTTCACGGCGATGGGAGAACCAGCCTGCGGAAGGATTCTCACTCCGGGATCTGGATAAAAGTGAAATATTGCGGACAGTTGACGAAGCCGTACGGCGCTTGCGATTGGATGACCCAAACACGAGGAATCTGGAGGAACTGCTGACCGGCTTTGGACTGATCGAGAAAGGCAGGTTGCTGAATGCCGCCGTGGTCTTGTTTGGCAAGAGCAACAGTCTGATGCCCTATTATCCACAATGCGGGATTCGATTAGCACGGTTCCGGGGAACCGACAAAAAGGAATTCCTGGACAATCGCCAGGAAACAGGGAACGCGTTCGACCTTCTTCAACGCGCACAACGTTTTTTCCGGGATCACTTGCCTGTTTCGGGGCGTATCATCGCCGACGTTTATGAACGTGTGGATGATCCGCTTTACCCGCCTGCAGCATTGCGTGAAGCGGTTGCAAATGCGCTTTGCCACCGAGACTACAGTATTTCCGGTGGCGCGGTCAGCATAGCAATCTATGATGATCGTTTGGAAGTGTCAAGTTCCGGTTTGCTCCCATTCAACATTACCCCGGAAGACTTGTTGCGTCCTCATGCATCGCGCCCCTGGAACCCGATTATTGCCCATGTTTTTTACCGCCGTGGGATTATCGAGGCATGGGGCCGAGGAACAATCAGGATGCGGGAATTAATGGAAGAAGCCGGCTTACCTGCACCGGAGTTCGAGTGCCGAGCTGGTGAGGTAGTGGTGCGCTTCCGTACAAGTCAAGGTGTTAGTCAAAAGACAAGTATTGTCAAACCGATACACCCCGGGCTAAGTTCACAGCTAAGTTCACAGCTAAGTTCACAGCTAAGTTCACAGCTAGAGTCACAGCTAGAGTCACAGCTAGAGTCACAGCTAGAGTCACAGCTAGAGTCACTTGCGCATCGAGTTCTGGTTTTGCTCAAGACAGGTCCCCTATCCAAGTCTGCTATCTCGGTGCAACTTGGGCAGAAACAGATATCGGGGCCACTTCATACTGTGATGAGAACACTTGTTAAGAATGGGCTCGCTGAGTATACGATTCCAAGGCACCCCACAAGCCGGTTCCAGCGTTATGCCCTTACTGATGCGGGCCGTGCGCGATTGGATTCTTTGAGCACTTGAAGTCGAACAACTCAGCCAGATTGTAAAGGAACGCAATAATGAAACAGTTTCACTTATATATCCTCTTTTCATGCCTGAGCATCCTGGGTCTGGCTTCATCGGCCCAGACCCAGGAACCCGAATATCTCAATGCCGCCACGGCGCAGCCCGGCTGGGAGCCGCTAACGCTGGAACTGCCTCCGCCCTTGTTTGTTGGAACGCCCAAAGACATTGTATCGCCCAATCTCGAACCCGTGACTGGAAAATCCCGTAAACCCTTCCTCGCCCCCAAAGGGACAAAAAACGCGGCCTTGGGCAAGCCGGTGCGCGGCAGTGTGGCCACGCCTAAGATTGGCGCGCTCAAACAGCTCACGGATGGCGACAAGCGCGGCTCGGATGGCAGTTTCATTGAATTGGACCCGGGGGTGCAGTATCTCCAGGTTGATCTGGGTGCGCCGCAACTCATTCAGGCGGTGCTGTTCTGGCATTATCACATGGAGGCCCGGGTGTATTACGACGTGGTGGTGAAAACCGCCGATGACCCGGATTTCATCACCAATGTGAAGACGCTCTTCAACAATGATCACGACAATTCCGCCGGACTGGGCGTGGGGAAGGACAAGGAATATATCGAAACCAATGAAGGCCGGTTAGTGGAGGGCCATGGCGTCAAAGCCCGGTATGTGCGGTTGTATAGCAACGGCAACACCTCAAACAATCTGAATCACGCCATTGAAGTGGAAGTGTACGCTCAACCGGCGCCGTAATCCGATGCAGAATGACCAAAACACCGTTTCGCGAATTCACGCCCTTGCCGAAGGCGCCTGGGCGGCGCAGGTGTTGTTCGCCGCGCACGGCGCCGGAGTCTTTTCTTTGCTGGAACAGCCCGTCAGCGCGGATA
>CAYXPO010000768.1:0-2706 GCA_964466925.1 uncultured Nitrospirales bacterium | reverse complement strand
TATCATAACGACCCCATCTGGAATGGCGGCTCGTGCCAGCGATCCCTCACCGGCCCCTTCCTGACCTTCAGCGATTTGTGGTCCGAACTCGGACTGCGCATGGAGCGTTTCAGCGCCATCACGCCCCTCCTGATGAATGCCTCGCCGGGCCCTTCGCCGGAAGTGGACGTGCGCGTGGCCTGGCGCGAACACCCCAAGGCCCGGCACGCCCCCGGCGTGGAATCCATTGATTGGTTCTGGCTCCACGGGCCGGATTACTCCCTGCTCTATATTGTCAGCAACGACGTCGCCGAAGTCACCCCCGTCAACATCACCTTCCCCGATCTCACCGGAAAAGGCCTGGGGATCATCAATATCACCGATTTCACGCGCAACCGCGCCTGGACGCAGATGGATCAGCGCCGCCATCTCGAAATGTTTCCCGGGCAGGGCGAGATTATCATGGTGGCCCCGGTCGAGGTGTGCGAGCGCTGGCGCGACGCCATCGCCGCGCGCTTGCTCGAGGGCGACCGCCGCCAATTGGCCATCGATCTTGAACTGGCCCGCCCGTATGATGTGCCGATCAAGGAGATCGAGCGCTGCATAAATCGAATCGGCCGCGGTTCCCCGACCGATGAACTGGCCCGGATGATGGATGCCCGCGATCACTTGATCAACCTGATTTACGCCACGCCGGACCTGTTCGAGGCGCGCAGCAAGATCATCCAAATCAGCGCGGGCATTTGCGGCTGCGACGGCACCCTGTGCCGCATGCTCGGCATGGGCAAGGCGGACCGCGCCCATGATCTCGGGCTCAAGGTGCTCCCCCTCGCCCGCGAAATGACCAATCTGCGGCTCCAATTGCGCGAAGGCAAAGGCGCCGATATTTTCAAGGAGTGCGCCAAACTGGCGGACCGCACCATGGCGTTGCTTACCGAAATTCGAACCCTTGCGTGAGGTTTCCATGCAATTTGAAGGCACCGACAAATACTATCTCGACCCCGAACTCAAATCCATCGTCAACATCGCCCTCGCGATGGAAAAGCCCCTGCTGCTGACCGGAGAAGCGGGCACCGGAAAGACACAACTGGCCCTTGAAGTGGCCCGCGCGCTGGAAATGCCCACCGAAATCCTGCGCTGCAAATCCACCATCAAAGGCGAGGAAGCCTGCTACACCCAGGATACCGTCCTGCGGTTGAACGACGCGCGCTTCGGCTCGGGCGGCACCGGGCGCAACGTGGAGAATTTCTTTGACTATGTCATCTGGGGGCCCATCGGGCGCGCCTTCCGCGCGGACCACAAGGTCGTCCTCTTGCTCGATGAAATTGACAAGACCGAATCGGACGTACAGGATAATTTGCTCGATATTCTCGAAGAATGCCAATTTACCATTCGCGAGGTGAATCAAACCATCCAGGCGATAGTGCGGCCCGCCATCTTCATCACCTCGAATGCCAAACGCGAACTCTCCGACCCTTTCCTGCGCCGGTGCTACTGCCACCACATCGCGTTTCCCTCCCCGGAGGACATGCACAAAATCGTCAGCCTCCACTATCCCAACACCAGCCCCAAACTCCTCGAAACGGCCATCGCCATTTTCTACGAACTCCGGGAACGCGGTTTCGAAAAGCCCCCCGCCACCAGCGAACTCCTCAATTGGATCGGCGCCCTTGAACGCACCCATCAGATCCCCGACCCCAAACTGCCCCCCCTCACCGGCATCCTCCTCAAACGCGCCGGGGACATCCTCCGCTTCCGGTCCGCCGGGGCCGCGCGCCGCCGGAATTATTAAGCTTGTCTTGTCTGCCGCCGTTTTTTATTGTCTTGCAACCGCTGAAGTCCTTGTGCTACGCTTAGGTCCCGTGAACGTACGGGAAAATCCCTCCGTTCTTGCCGCTATCGGCACAATCAGGCGCATTTAACAACCTTGGGGTATAGTTGCATGAACACATCGGCCGCACCAAACATTTTGGCGGTAGTGCCCGCCCGGTATGCCTCCACCCGCTTTCCCGGAAAAATCATCGCGCCCCTGCTCGGCAAACCCGTGGTCGTGCACACCTTTGAGCGCGCCCGGCAGGCCCGCCTCGTTACCGAGGCGCTGATTGCCACGGATGATCCGATAGTGGTCGAGGCCGTCAAGCCCTATGGCGTCCCCGTCATGCTCACGCGGGCGGACCATGCGAGCGGCACCGACCGCATCGCGGAGGTGGCGGAAAAGCACTCCGCCGACATCATTGTCAACGTGCAGGGGGACGAGCCCCTCATTGATCCCAACACCATTGACGAAGCCATCCGCCCCCTTTTGGAGCGCCCCGAAGTGGTCATGACCACCGCCCAGCGCCGCATCACGGACCCCGAGGACATCGAAAATCCCAATTGCGTGAAACTGGTGTGCGACGCCCGCGGCGACGCCCTCTACTTTTCCCGCTGGCCCATTCCGTATATCCGCGATCAAAAAGACCGCGAACTCCGGCCCTATCCCTTTTTCCAGCATATCGGGCTGTATGTGTACCGCCGCGATTTTCTCCTGCGCTACGCCAAGATGCCGCAAACCCCCCTGGAGAAACTGGAGAAACTGGAACAGTTGCGCGCGCTCGAAAACGGCTACAAAATCGCGGTGATCAATACGGAATACGAAGCCTTGGGCGTGGATACCCGGGAAGATTTACTACGCGTGGAAGCAGCCTTGAAATCCAAACAGAAAGACGGGTGATATGACAAAGTATG
>CAYXPO010000767.1:0-2710 GCA_964466925.1 uncultured Nitrospirales bacterium | reverse complement strand
CAACTGGCCGAAAAGGCGATACGCGTGGAAACGGAATTGGACCCTGAGATCGCCGAGGCGCCGTTGGATGAAGCGCAGTTCTCGCAGGCGGTGCACAGCGTGATCCAAAACTCCATGGAGGCCATGCGGGACGGCGGGACGTTGAAGGTGAGCACCAAGCGGGACAATGGCCACGCGGAGATTCGGATAGCGGATACCGGGCCGGGAATGCCGGAGCAGGATGCGAAACGGGTGTTTTTGCCTTTTTTCAGTACGAAGGAACGGGGCATGGGACTGGGGTTGCCGTTGGCGCAGCGGATCATGCAGGAACATCATGGGGAACTGAAACTGGCCGCGAATGCGGATGGCGGAGCCGCTTTTTCGTTCCGCCTGCCCGCCTCCGAGCGCGGCGATCGCAAAACCACACAAGGAAGCAGTCATGAAGACGATTCTGGCGATTGATGACGAACTGAGCGTGCGCGAATCGTACCGGATGATCCTGCACGGCCCCTATCGCGTGCTGTTGGCGCAGGATGGGGCCGCCGGGTTGGCGGTCTTGAATGAAAAACATGTGGACCTGATTTTGTTGGACTTGACCATGCCCGGCATGTCCGGCATGGAATTTTTGGCCCAACTCGAGGAACGGGGCGAGAATACCCCCGTGATCGTGGTGACCGCCTCGAATACCATCAATGCCGCCGTGAATGCCATCAAGCGGGGCGCGCGCGAGTTTGTCATCAAGCCCTTCGATGTGGATGAACTCCAGATGCTGGTCGAGCGCACCCTTGAGGACCTGCGCGAAAAGCGCGAACTCGACACCCTGCGCGAACTGGGCACCGCCGGTTTTGAACACATCATCGGCGAGTCGCCCGTACTGATGCAGACCCTGAATCTGGCGCGGCAGGCCATGCAGGTGGATTCCACCGTGCTCATTACCGGGGAGACCGGCACCGGCAAGGATTTACTCGCCCGCGCGATTCATTTTGGCGGGCGGCGCAAGGACAAGCCCTTTGTGCCCCTGGCCTGTTGCGCGATTCCCTCCAACCTCGTGGAGAGTGAACTGTTCGGGCACGTGAAGGGCGCGTTTACGGGCGCCATCGAGAGCCGGATGGGCAAGATGCAGGTGGCGGACGGAGGCACCCTGTTCCTGGATGAAATCGGCGAGATGCCCTTGAGCGCGCAAGCCACGCTGTTGCGGGTGTTGCAGGATGGATGCTTTTACCCCGTGGGCGGTGCGAAGCAGATCGAGGTGGATGTCCGCTTCATTTGCGCCACCAACCGCAACTTCACGAAAGCCATTGAAGAACGGCTGTTTCGCGAGGATTTGTTCTACCGCATCAATGTGATCCCATTGGAGATGCCGCCGTTGCGCAAGCGCCGCGAGGATATTCCGCGGCTGGCCGAGCATTTTATCGCCAAACACGGGCCGCGCGTGAATTCCAAGGTCCGGGAATTCGCCCCGGCGGCCATGGCGCGGTTGATGTCGTACGAGTGGCCGGGCAATGTCCGGGAAATGGAGAACATGATCGAGCGCTTGTTGGTGTGCCATAGCCAGGAAAAAAGGATTCGCCCCGAGCTGCTGGACGGCATTCTCCCCTCGGGCAACATGGAAGTGATCAACCGGCTCGAAGAATTGGATGGCTTCCCCCTCCATGAGGCCACGGCGCGGCTCGAACGCTACCTGATCGAGCGGGCGCTCAAGCGCAGCAATAATGTGCAGTCGCGCGCGGCGGAAATTCTCGGCACCACGCGGCGTATTTTGAAATATAAAATGGATCAGCTTGGTTTGGCGGAAGAGCCTGAAGAGCAGTCGGTGGCGTGCTGAACGAGCAGCCCCGCCGGGGCAGGCACTATTCGCGGAAGGGCGTCACACCCGGGTATGATTTTCCCATGCGCGGTCTTATATACATAGGTGTTCTTTTAGCGGTGGCGGGGATTGTCCCTGCGGCCCAGGCCGGCGTATTGGCCCAGGACAGGGTGCGCATCGAGTATCAGGCGGACGATCTCGGCGCGGCGCAACTCGCCATGGATGTGCTTATCCAGGCCATTGACGAGTTTCACAAGCGCCTTCCGGCGGGGGAGGCCCCCATCCGTGTGATCATTGCCCACACGTTCGAGGAGTTCACGCGCAACGCCAGCCGCTTCTCCCAGATTTCCGTGATGGGCATCGCCAAACCGCGCCAGGGGCTGATTGTGGTCAAGGCGCCCCATTTGCGCAACGGCGATTACGACTACCGGGGCACGTTGCGCCACGAACTGGTCCATGTGCTGCTCTACCGCAATACCAATCCTGACGCCCTGCCGCCCTGGCTGAACGAGGGCATTGCCATGAGCCTCGCCAATGAATATTACTGGGACAGCCTGTTTGTAATGGCGCGCCTGTTCATGAGCCGCCGCCTGATTGAATACCGGCGTCTGGAGTATGCCTTTATGGCCCCGGGCGATGAAATGGAGTTTGGCGACGCCTATGCCCAAGCCCTGTCCATGACCCGTTATTTGCACAAACAAATTGGCGAAGAAACCTTCTGGAAGGTGGTGCTGGGCGCGAAGGAAATGGAATTTCCGGACGCCCTGCGGCATTACGCCGGCCTGTCTCCCATGGATTTCTGGGACGCCTACCAGCGTTCGCTCTGGTATGTCGCATTGATTGCCGGCGTTGCGTCGGGATCATTCTTCACCCCCGCCGCCTTCTTGCTGATTATTGCCTATTTCCGAAAACGCCGTTCGGGAA
>CAYXPO010000766.1:0-2716 GCA_964466925.1 uncultured Nitrospirales bacterium | reverse complement strand
GTCAAGCGCAACAGCCACGGCAACATAATCGTCACGGTCGGACGCGCCGAGGCGGTGGTTCCCTACCGCGAACAGTCCCCGCGCGAAAATTTCAAACCGGGCGACCGCATCCGCGCCTACCTTCTGGAAGTGGACAAATCCTCGCGCGGCCCCCAGATCGTGCTTTCCCGCACCTCCCCCGAATTGGTCCGTTCCCTGTTCGAACTCGAAGTCCCCGAAATCTACGACGGCACCGTGGAGATCAAGGCGATTGCCCGGGAAGCCGGAAGCCGCACCAAAGTGGCGGTGAAATCCAACGACGCCAATGTGGACCCCGTGGGCGCCTGCGTAGGCATGAAAGGCTCCCGCGTGCGCGCCGTGGTGGAAGAATTGTCCGGCGAAAAAATAGACATTGTGCGCTGGAGCGATAATCCCGTGGAACTGTGCGCAAACGCCCTGAATCCCGCGGACATCATCGACATTCAAGTGGAGCCCGAAAAAGGCGCGATTCGCGTCCTGGTGCCGCAGGATCAGTTGTCGCTCGCCATCGGAAAACGCGGCCAGAACGCCCGCCTCGCCTCGAAATTGATCGGCTGGAATATTGACATACGGGGCGATGGCGCGCCGGATCAACCCGTCCAGGACGGGAACACCTCGGAACAGGAGCATGCCGGCGCCGATTCGCCCCTGGAGGAAACCGGCGAACCGGCGGAATGAGTGAATGGATGCACCGGGCATTTCCGGTGTGCGTTAATACACGGTTGGAGATTGTAGTAGATGCAGACTATTGCCGGTTTGGCGACACGCCTCGACATGAGCGCGGAAGAAGCGGTGGAAACCCTCCGCAAATTGCGCTGTGACATTGAAGGCGTGGAGTCCCTCATCAGTAATGAGCAAATGGACATGCTCATTCAAATCGACGAGGACCCCAAGGTACTCGACCGCCTCCTCGACGATATCGCAAAGAAGGAGGACCGGGATCGCAAGCGCAACGAGCGTCTGCAGCAAGCCGCCAAGCGCGCCGCCGCCAAGCGCAAGGCGGAGAAGGAAGAAGAAAAGCGCAAGGAAGAAGAAGAAAAGAAAAAGGCGGAACTCCTCCAGCGGGAAGAAGAAGCGAAATCCGGGAAGAAAAAAACGGCGCGGAAAAAGGCCGGCGAAGAAAAAGAAGAAGAAACGGCGGAAATACAAGAACCGGAAGAACAGCCCGCCGCGCCCGTGGAAGCCCCCGAAGTGATTGCGGCGCCCGAACCGCTTCCCGCCGAACCGGCCATCCTGGAAGCGATCCCGCCGCAGCCCGCTCCGGAAGAAGAGATTCCACCGGCCAAGCCGAAAGTTATTGCTGAAATTCTCAAGGAAGAACCAAAATCCAAGACTGGGAAACCGCGCCGGGGCGCCCTTGACGAAAAAGGCGCCATCCTCATTGGCGCCGCCGTGGAGGCCAAAGAACCCCTGGTCGAGATTGTGCGCGCCGACGGAACCGTCGTAACCGCCACGGATTTGGACCTTGTGGAACACGAGCCCCTGCCCCTCACCGAGGAAGAGCCAGAAGCCAAAGGCGTGTTGGCGGAAGCGGAACGCCAACAGGAAGAAGAAGAACGGCGCCGGGGCAAGCAAAAAGCCGCCAAACCCCTGCCCGTGCCCGATCCCGCCGTGGTTGCGGAAGTCATTCGCAAGGCCCACGAACGCAGCCGGCAAAAAGGCGGCGTAAAAGCTGCCACCCCCGTTCACCCCGAAACCATTGACAAAGACCTGCTCTTCCGGGGTGAAGGCAAGAAGAGCGGAAAAACCGCCAAGAAACGGCAGAAACGCGCCGAAAAGGCCCGCATGCTCGAAGACAACATGCGCCGCGACGCCGCCGCCGCCGTCCGGGAATACCAGTCGGGCGGTTCGTTCGGCATGGCCCGCCGCAAGAAAAGAAAACGGGTGCACGAAGATACGGGCGCCATGCAGGAAGAAGAACAGGGCGGCGTCATTG
Organism: uncultured Nitrospirales bacterium; assembly: GCA_964466925.1. Classification (GTDB taxonomy): domain Bacteria; phylum Hydrogenedentota; class Hydrogenedentia; order Hydrogenedentales; family CAILVY01; genus CAILVY01. The sequence continues at coordinate 762 of CAYXPO010000766.1, read as the reverse complement.
AAGTCACCGGCGTCATGACCGTGGAACAGTTGGCTTCCGCGATGGAAATGCCCGTCAATGAAATCATCCTGCTTCTGATGGACGAAAACATCCTTGTGACCAAGAATCAGACGCTTGAACTGGACATGATCCGGAAGATTGCGGAAGCACAGGGTTTTGAGGTGGAGGTGGTTATCCCGGAAGAGGAAGACATCCTCGCCGAAGAACCCGACCAGCCTGAAGACCTCTGCTTGAGGCCGCCGGTGATTACGGTCATGGGCCATGTCGATCATGGAAAAACCTCCCTGCTGGACCGGGTCCGCAAGGCCAATGTGGCCGCGGGCGAAGCCGGCGGCATTACCCAGCACATCGCGGCATACGATGTCGAAATGCCTTCCGGACGCGTGGTCTTCCTTGACACCCCCGGTCACGAAGCCTTCACCCATATGCGCGCCCGCGGCGCCAAAGTCACGGACGTGGTCGTCTTGGTGGTGGCCGCGGACGACGGTGTCCGCCCGCAGACGCTCGAAGCGCTGGACCACGCCAAGGCGGGGGAAGTGCCCGTGGTGGTGGCGATTAACAAATGCGACAAGCCTGATGCCCAGCCCGACCGGGTGCGCCAGGAATTGTCGCAGTACGGATTGCTGTCCGAGGAGTGGGGCGGCAAAACCATCATGCGCAACATTTCAGCGAAAACCGGCGCCGGCGTGGATGAACTCCTCGAAATGCTCGTGCTTGAATCGCAGATGCTGGAACTCAAGGCCAATCCCAAAAAACGCGCCC
>CAYXPO010000765.1:0-2717 GCA_964466925.1 uncultured Nitrospirales bacterium | reverse complement strand
CTGGCGGCGGACTTTTTTTAGGCGATAACGGAAAAATCCGAATTGTTCGCGTAAAACTGGAAACCACGCCCAAGGACTTGGCCCTGGAACCGCTGAACGACTCTGCTATTCACCTTTACAAAAGTGAAAACCACATGTTGAACTGGCTGCAATGCATCCGGACGCGTGAATTGCCCGTGGCGGATGTAGAGATCGGCCACCGTTCCGCAACCATGTGCCATCTGGGGAATATCGCCCGGTGGACGGGACGGAAGATGCAATGGGACCCGGAAAAAGAAACGTTTGTGAACGACGATAACGCCAACACGTATCTCGAACGCCCCATGCGGGAGCCTTACGGACTTCCCAAGGAAATTTGACCGTCTTCAATGCACAAACCCCGCCGGCCAAAGATTCTTTCATGCCGGATCAGTTTTGCATTGTATAAGCGGCACGCTCATTAGAATTAAAGAAAATACCCAAATGCCCAATCCCATATCGCTGATTTCGGCAGCGGCGCGCCATCCCGCGTATTCAAGGGGCCGCAACAAAATCACGATGCCGAAAAACATTTGCAACCACGCCATCCAACGTCCCCATACGGGGGATTTCAACATGGCATGGCCCAAGAGCACCAGCCAGCCTGCATGGGCAATCGGGGCGATGGTTTCTCCGAACGTATTCCCACAATACACGTCAAATGCCTTGAAGAGCAGAACGATGGTTTCTTGAGCCGATGTGGTGGTGGTTGGATCAACATAGCATGTTGATAAAACGCGAGCGAGCAACACCCAGCGCATGATGCCTATCACGTAACAAATTCCAGCAAGGATTCCGAAGGTGGTGCCAATTGCCAGTAATGGGGTGTCGTCCCTCCGGATGATTTGGTGCAGCAGGAGCGCCATGGGCACAATCATCAGGGAACCCAACGCGAAACAAAACCACGCAAGCGTTAATAACGCCCCGCCCTCATGGTAGCGCATTAGGATAGTGCCAATGGGAGCGCTGAAAATATTTGGAAAGTCGAAGAGCTTCATCAATCCGAACTGGCTCGCCAGCACGAAAAAAGATGCCATCATGATAAATATACCCGCACCCCGGCAATATGCGCGGCTTGTACGCATGTTTTTTACCTCCAAACGGCCATTTTTTTAAGATTGACGGCCATGTCTTCGCAGCCGGCGGTGGAGGGTGCCCCGCCAAAGCGGTTTGGTCAAAATCCATATTGGAATCCGCCGTGGCGTGCGGCAGGGAAACCCGCCATGTCCGGCCGGATGGTTCGGATTACCGGAACAGCACTTCTCCCCCGCGCCCTTGTGCGATCAGGGATTTGTAGGTGCGAAGTTCCTGCTGAATTTTCGGGTCCGTCAGATCAATGGTCTGACCGCGTTCCGCAGCCATATACGCCGCTTGGCACAATTTGGTAATTTCCAAACCATAGGCGAAATTCAAAAATCCATCCTTGCCCTTCTTGAAATTGGCGACGGCATCCTTGATCTCGTCCACATACCCGTACAGGTCGGCTTCGTTGGGTTCTACGATGAGCAAGCCGCGCGTGGCGGTGGATTTTTCCAAGGCACTTTCCACATCAGACGCGGCCTCGGCGGCCTGATCACCAATGAATATTTCCAACGGCGACGCTTGTGTATTCACTTCAAAAGCATACCCAGGCCCAAGGCCTTCCATGAAAAGCCGCATTCCCCGCTTGTCGAACATCCACGAATTGGTGAACTGCGCTTTCGACTTTTGGCCGGTTTCCGGATTCTCGTACGTAATCAACCCGGTGGCATAATCTTCCGCCGGGGTCTTCCCATAGTCCACCCCCATGCGCTTGAGCAGGTCCTTCCGCCAGCGCGGCTGGCCCCATTTCAACAAGGCGGTTTCCGCGCTCACCGACACCGGCTTCAGATAGGTGGCCGGCTTCCCAAAGGGCGTCAACACGAACCAGCCGCACGCGATGCTGTGGCAGGCCATGTCGCACAACACGCCGCCGCCCTGACGGGTCGGGTCCCAGAACCAGCCCTCGTGCGGGCCGGAATGCTCTTCCGAGCTTCGCGCGATAAGGAGCGGCCCCATGGCCTTCTGCACCGGCGCCAACTGCTCCAACTGCGCGCGAATCGCCTTCATGTAGAGCTGATTCTCGAAATAGGCCGTGGGCAGTTTTGTCTGTTTCGCCAGGGCGCAGAGTTGCTCCGCTTCCGCCACCGTGCGGCCCAGGGGTTTCTCGCAAATGATGCCCTTCAACGCCGCCCCCGCCTTCACCGCCTCCACAATCTTCTGCATGAGTTCAATGCGGGCGAAGTTCGGTGCAAAAATGGCCACTGCGTCCATGTTCTTGCAGAGTTCCGCAACACTCCGGTACACCTTTGTCTGGCCCACCCCCAGCTTTTTCGCGTAAGCGGCCAGTTCCTGCGCGCCTTTCAATGCGTATACCCCCGCGAGGTCCACCCCGCGCACCCCGCACAACGCCTTCGTCTGAAACTTGGCGATAAAACCCGCGCCAATGAAACCCAACTTGAAATTACTCATGGGAAACTCTCCTTCTTCCGCTTGGTTCCGTAAATCCGGCGGTATTATAGGCAAATGTTCTAAAATCGTACAAGCTATCCATGACAGGCAGGGTTGGGGTATAATTCACAGCATAGCTTTTGCCGCAGTGCATTCTAAAATTCCGCTTGACGAGGAACATAAATGACCAGGAGATAGTGCGGTGCCCATTGATCGCAAAGGGATATCAG
>CAYXPO010000764.1:0-2719 GCA_964466925.1 uncultured Nitrospirales bacterium | reverse complement strand
GCCTCCAATACCAGCCCGTCCCATCCGTTGACCGAGACGATAGAGCATTATCGCACGGAGACCGCCGGGACGTATGCGCGGTTCGCGGAGAAATGCGCCGCGATCAAGGAGTTGTTGAATCAGCTCGAGGCGGGTGTGGATTCCAGCAAGGACGCCCCCTGGACCGTAAACGAGGTCAAGGGCATGCAAGCGGAACTGTCCCGGCGGGAACAGCGCATTGCCGCTTTGGAAACCACGGTTCAGGAACTCCAACAGGAGTCGGAAGCACTCCGGGAGGAAATGAACCGGTGTCAACAGGAAAAAGAAGCGCTGGCCCGTGAATTGGAAAACGCCCGGGAACAACAGGAAATCTTGAAGTCCCGCGCGGACGCCCTTGCCCGCATGGAGACAGAATTGGACGAGGTGCGGAAGTCTTTGCGGGCCCGCGAGGAAACCCTCTCCCGCCTGGAAAAGGACTTGGAGACCTCGCGGGATGCGCTGAAAGCGCGTGAGGAAACCATCACCGGACTCGAAGCGGAATTGGGAGCGGCCCGTCAGGAGATGGAGCGCCTGTCCCGAGCCGTGCACGACACCGTTTCGCTGCGGCAGCAATTGGACCAGGCGATTTATGAACGGGACGCCTCCCAACAGGAAGTGCAGCGGCTCACGAAAGAATTGGACGCACGGCAAAGCATGTTGGAAGCCTGCACCGCCGGAACTATCCCCGCTAAATCGGTGGATGAAGTGTTGGCTTCGGCGCATGATGACCAGGGCCGGCGGCGGCGCATGGGCGAAATGCTCGTGGAGGCCGGCATTCTGGCGCCGGAACAATTGAAGGAAATATTACTGGAGCAGGCGGGCCATCCCGCGCGGCGGTTGGGAAAATTGGTGGTGGACCGCGGATATACCAGCGAATCCGTGATTGCGCGCATCCTCGCCGCCCAACTGCGCCTGCCGTTTTCGGAATTGCGCGAAGGCGAGGTGGATGCTTCGGTCCCGCCGCTCATCAGCAAATCAATGGCCGCGCTGCGGCATTGCGTGCCCATCCGGCGGGAAGGCGGGCGCATCGTTTTGGCCATGGCCAATCCCCTCGACTTGATTGCCATGGAAGATGTGGAACGCGCCCTGCAATGCCCCGTGGACCCTGTGGTGGCCACTTCCGGCAGCATTGATTTCACCATCGCCCGCTACGGCGCCCGGTAGCCCTTAGAGCGGGGCAAGTTTGATCAGTCGCGTCTCGCCCGCCTTCATGGGAAGATAAAAACTGTCTTTTTCCGGCCACCCCATCGAGGCGTCAAACATGTCTTCCACATTGCAGAACCGTCCCAATGTAATCATCCGTTCCCCGGCTTGCCGGGCATGGATGGCCACATAATTGCCGTTCGCATGGACGGTCTCGGTGAATTTCTGTTCCGTGGGTCCGATATAGAGATGTTGCTCGAACAACCGCAGAATCTCGCGCAAGATTTCCGGCGTCAGATTCGGTTCCGCGAGGTATACGGAACTCCATCCTCCGTCCTGCGGGCGCATGGCGATGCTCACCTTGCCCGACGCGCGGTATTGCGCCAGGGTATCCGCTTCGCCGTCCTCGATGTAAAACAACGGCGCTACGGAAAAGGTTCCTCCAAAGGCCTCCCCCTGTTTCAGCCACCGCCCTTCCAGGCTGTACGAAGAGCCGGTATCTCCGCCGCCTGAAAAGGAAGCCACGTTCATCTTCACCGTGGCGGCGATATTTTCCGCTCCCGCCTGCTGCACGATATATCCGGGCGCATACAGCCACAGGGCAATGGCTTTTTCCCGCGCAAGACGCTCGTGCAGCCGTCCCCGATCTTCCTCAGAGAGATGGAAGGCATTCAGAAACAAGTACAGGGGCGTGGGTTCGCTCCGGCCCTGAATGACATCCTGTAACAGGCAAAACCGTGTCGCGAGGCCCGCACGGAGCGCCGCTTCACGCCCCTGATGGAGGATCAATTCGTTCAACTTGACGTCGCATTGCTGATAGAAACGGCTCGCTTCATCCACCACCACCGTCAATGCGGAGGATGCAAACGGCGCGGGCAACAAATTCCCCGCACCTTCCAGTTCGAGGTCCTCGTCCCCCTCTTCCATTGTATCGCCTGCATCGCCTTCCGCCCCGGCGGTTTCCGTGGTTCCCGCCGGTAACGCTTCCACGCCGCCGCTTGTACCTTCACCGGGTTCTTCCTGTTTATGATCCCGGATCATGTGTTCATATATATCGCGCATTTGCCCCAGACGGTCCCATTGTTCCATGTCGCGCAGCCAACCGTCCCCGGAGGGGTCCGCCCACATGAGCCCCGCCCCGTGAAACGCGGCCAGGCAAAAGTTGCGCCGCTGCACGTTGTAGATGTCGTCCGCCCGCAATCCCTTCATCCGCGTGATGCTGCCCGTCGCAGGGTCGCGCACCATGCCCGTGCGCGTGTCATCCAGGATATACCACTGTTTCCCATGAAGCGCCGCGCTGTCAATGGGGCCCGCCACGCCGCCCGTGCCGCCCAGCGCCCGGTCCACATTGGCAATGGGGCTGCTGAAACCATCAATACTGCTTTCCAATAAGGTCGCCAGTGCAAAGTGCCCTGCGTCGTTATTGGCCAGTTCATACGAGAATCCATAGGGAATCACCACTTTGGCATCGGCTTCCGACACGGAATCCACCAAGGCGGCGAACGACTCGATGGCCTTGGCGGTCACTTCCGAGGTATAGCGCAGGAAATCGAGCACC
>CAYXPO010000763.1:0-2719 GCA_964466925.1 uncultured Nitrospirales bacterium | reverse complement strand
TATGTCTATTCCCTCACACCGGCTTTCGCAGGGTCAAACTTCGGGTTACGGCCCATTTCCTGAGCACCCGTGTCCGCGCGCCACTGCTTCAGTTTCTGATATAAATCAGCGGCCTTCTCCGGCATCTCCGCGGCAAGATTGTGACGCTCCCCAACATCTTTTTCTAGATCGAAGAGTTCCAGTGCCCCGGGCGTGTCCACGCCTTCAATGCTTTTCTCAAACCACTCGATAAGCTTGTAGTTTCCTTCCCGGATTGCGCCGCTGGGACCAATCCCTATGGAGTGATAATGCGGGTAATGCCAAAACAACGCCGTCCGCGGTAGAGGCCCCGATTGCTTCAGCAAGGGCATGAGGCTCACCCCGTCCACGGCGTTCGGCTTCAATTTCACATCGGCGATCTCGGCAAAGGTGGGGAAGAAATCAATACAGCACACCGGCTCGTGCATCTCCAGGCCGGCAGGGAGCACGTTCGGCCAGCGCAGCAAAAAAGGCACGCGTATGCCGCCTTCATAAAGCGTGGCCTTCCATCCGTATAACGGTTTCAGCCCTTCGCGGCCAAAATAATCGCCATTGTCCCCTAAAAAAATCACCAGCGTATCCTCCGCGAGATGGTGCTTATCCAGCGTGTCCAGTAAACGTCCCACATGTTTGTCGAGCGTCTCCACCATCGCCCCGATGACAGGATTATTGCCCTGCCGGTTGCCGGCATCCTGTTTGTTCGCGTACTTGACGATGCGTGGCTCGTATTCCATGACCAATTGGTGAATCGTGTTGTGTGCCACATAGCAGAAAAACGGCTTGTCCCGGTTGGTTTCGATGAAAGCGATGGCGCGGTCGGTGATTTCGCGTACATGATGGGCATCGGTGTCGGGGTCCGCCCACGCCTTGGCCACAGCATTGTCCTCCGGTTTGTCCAAAACCAGCACATCCGAAAAGCCTTGGGTATCCGGATCGCCGGGCCGCCCCGGTTTGTATTCTTTGTCCTCGCTCAGGTGCCATTTCCCAAAATGACCGGAAACATAGCCCGCTTCTTTGAGCATTTCGGGGATGGTGACTTCCTCCAAGGGCAATGATTTTTGCCAATCGGGCGTTTTGAGTTTGGCGAAGGGGTAAGCGTTGCCGGGAATATAATCGGTGATATGAAGCCGCGCCGGATACTTGCCCGTCATGAGCGCGGCCCGCGTGGGAGAACACACCGGCGCCGCCGCATAGCCCTGGGTGAATTTGACGCCTTGCGCGGCGATTTTGTCTATATTCGGGGTCTCATAGAACGGATTGCCATAACACCCGAGCTGATGCTGCCCCATGTCATCAATCAAAATGAGCACAATATTGGGTTTTCTTTTCGGGGCGGTGTGCCCGGTGGAGGCAACAAACGTGGAGAACGCGCCCGCAACGGCGGCGCTTATGAAATCGCGTCGGTCCATAATGGGCATAATCGAGTATCCTTCACTTGAATGTCTTGGAAATTGCGCGATAAAGCATCCGTATCATAGTTCCAAAAGGAATCCAGTTCAATACGATGCGGAAGCCATGAGGGCCAAACTCACTCCGCGGACGATTTGCCCGCCGTCCGGAAAACGCCATGGACCCAAAACACGCCCGTCGCCAAGCAGGCCAACAAACAGGCGGTTTTCAGGGCCGTGGAGTCTTGCCGGAATAACAGGCCGAAACAGGTTGCCACACCCAGCATGGGCACAATCCGGGGAACGGTGAAGGGTGCGGGAGGAAACGAAGGATTTCTTTGGGCGCGCATGAGGGCGAAATGCAGCAGGATAAACACCGTCAGCAAAAAAGTGGAGGCGCCGGAAGCCAAGGTTGTAACATCCCGGAAACTCACTATCAACACAATGATGACGCCCGTGGAGGCCAGCACGCTCACAAGGGGGGTGCGCCAAACGGGATGGACATAAGCCAGCGCCGGGGGAAGCAGGGGAATTTGTTGCCGGGACATTCCATAGAGCAGCCGAGAGGTCATCAGTAGATTCATCAAGGCGGTGTTGAATGCCGCGACAGCGGGAATAATGGAAAATATCCAGAGGGGGAATCCCGGAGCGGCCTGACGCACGGCATCCAGCAACGGCGATGGACTTGCGGCCAGCGCACGCGGGGGAATCACCGACACCGATACCAGGGCAACAACACAGTAAATGGCCGTGGTAATTGTGATGGCGAAGCAGATGGCCAAGGGAATGTTGCGTTCGGGATGACACACTTCTTCGCTGAGATTGGCCAAATCCTCAAAACCAATGAACGCATAAAAGACCAGTGAGGCTCCGGACAGCGCAAGCAGTATGGCGGAAGTAGAGGCATGTTGCGGCAAGGCCGCAGAAAAGTCCAGATAATCCACGGTTCCCAGGAACCGCAGCCCCACCAGAATAATGATGCATAAACCGGTCCCTTCAATCACCGTGCAAACGGTGTTCGCGGCGGAACTGAATACAATGCCGCGCGCCGCGATGCTTCCCAAGAGCAGCACAAAAAGGATGGGGATCAAGTAATCTTTGAATACGGGCGGTGTGCCGGGAAGCAGGGCCAGTGCGTAATTCCCGATAATGCGCGCCCCTGTGGCCGTGGAAAAAACACCGGACAACCCCACACAGAACGTTACCAGAAAGGTAATCAGGGGAACACGATGGACCACATGGCAAAAATGCGCCGCGCCGCCGGCCCTGGGAAATCGCGCCGTCAATTCCGCATAGGTGAGACCCGTAAACGC
>CAYXPO010000762.1:0-2721 GCA_964466925.1 uncultured Nitrospirales bacterium | reverse complement strand
AGGCCCGTATGCCTGGGGGCGTGCGGTGGTCGTTGCACGAGCATTCGCACGGTCCCGGGGCACTCATGGACCGCAACTCCCCGTATATGAAAACCGCCCTGGCCGCGCTCAAGGCCGCCTTTGGCGCCGAGCCCATTTTCCGCCGCGAAGGCGGGAGCGTGCCGGTGGTGGGGATCATGCAGGAATTGCTGGGGGTGGATTCCATCATGCTGGGATTCGCCCTGCCGGACGACGGCATCCATGGCCCGAACGAACGGCAATATCTTCCCAATTTTTTCCGCGGCATTGAAACCTATATCCGGTTCATGACCGGCTTGGCTTCCGTGAAGGAGTAGCGCGTGCAAAGGAAAACGAACGATCTGATTGTGGTGCGGGGCCGATTTATTGGGGAATCGCGCGCATCGGATATTGTTCTGCGCAATGGCGTGGTGGCGTGCGTCCGCCGGGCCGGCCGGGCGGAACCGGATATCGGTTCCGCCGAGGCATATTTGGGCCCGGTCCTGTTCGATATGCAGGTGAACGGCGCGGCGGGCATCACCTTACAAGGCGCCGCCCTGAAAATGGAAGATGTCTGGGAGATTACCGAGTATCTGGCCCAATGGGGCGTGGCGCGCTGGATGCCCACCCTGATCACCGCGCCGCGGGAAACGATGGAACATGGCTGCCGCATCATCGCCGAGGCGATGAAACGGCCGGAAGCGGCGCGGGCCATACCGGGCATTCATCTGGAAGGCCCCTATATTTCACCGGAGGACGGGCCGCGCGGCGCGCACCCCAAAGCGCATGTGCGCCCGCCCAGCCTGATGGAGTTCAACCGGTTGATGAAGGCGGCGGAAGGCCGTATCCGGTGCGTCACCCTGGCACCGGAATCGCCGGGCGCCCTTCCATTCATCCGCGCACTCTCCCAACGGGGAATCCTGGTGGGGTTGGGGCATCATCAGGCCAATGCCGCGCAGATAGCGCAAGCGGTGGGGGCCGGGGCGCGGCTCGCGACCCATCTGGGCAATGGGGCCGCGAGCCTGATACACCGGCATCTGAATCCATTATGGCCTCAACTGGCCGAGGATCGGTTGCATGCGTCCCTGATTGCCGATCTGCATCATCTTCCCGAATCCGCCCTGAAAACCTTTGTTCGTGCAAAACGCCCGGAACGGGTGGTGCTGGTATCGGATTGCGTGGACTTGGCGGGAAGGAAGCCCGGAGCCTATTCGTTATTCAACGCGGCCGTGGAACTGAAGCCGAACGGGAAAATCTGCCTGCAAGGAACCGACCTTCTGGCGGGCAGCAGCCTGATGCTCCTTCAGGGGGTAATCAATGCATGGCGGACCACCGATCTGACGCTTAGCCAAGCGTTTGCATGTGCCTCATCCATTCCGTTGAAGCTGTTCGGACTGAAGCCCCCCTCCATGGCGTCCGTTGGGAAAAAAGCCAATCTGTTGGTGTTTGAATTGAACCGGAAAGACGGCCCCCGGCTTCAGGCGGTGTTTATCGAGGGAAAACCGATTCCTCCAAAATAAAACCGGACGTTATTCGCCCTCCACAGCCTGTACCTCCACTGCGGCCCGCAGTTGGGGCGTCCACGTATAAGAACCCTGCCTGGTTTCGACAATGTGGAGGTCTTCAAAATCCAACTGGATGAGCGACGTCTGCCCTTCGGGCAACAGAAAGGTTTTAGAAACAAAAAGGCGGGCATTCGCGGTGAGGTGGATATCCGTGTTGGGCGTCTCTGGGGCGGAGGCCAGCCGCAATTCGGGATCGCTGATATACAACCGGATTTTGGTGTAATACCCCGGATCCACATGGACCGTGGACAAGGTGTCCGCGATCCCGGACAAATCCCGGATGTCCAAGCGTTTTTCCCCTTCAAACACCGTGACTTGCCCAAGATTCCCCGTTCCCGCCTCACCCGCCTCGGAGGATGCTGCACCATCCTCCGAGGTCCCGGTACCCTCCTCCGAGGTCCCATCACTCACCATCACATCCTCGCGTCCCACATAATCCATTGCGATTTTTGTGACAGTGATATACAAACTGGCGATTTCATCAAGATTTAGCGCACCGTTTTTCTGGCTATCCCCGCTGTATTCGGCACCACCCAAAACAACCACCACCTTGGCGGCCTCCATCGGCTGGGGGCACCCCCCAGCCAACAGCACCAGCATACCTATCAACAAGCCCTGAGCAACCGCACCTCGTATTCCCTTGAAGAAACCAACTACTCCACCGATTCTGTCTATCCACAAGCCCCGAGCAACCGCACCTCGTATTCCCTTAAACAAACCACACACTCCATATATTCTGTCTATCCACAAGCCCCGAGCAACCGCACCTCCTGTCCCCTTGCAGCTTCCAGCCATCCCGTCCATGATGCATCTCCTTTTACGGTACTTCGTTCGGGATTTCCGAAGCATTCTGTGTTTACGTTAATAGCAACATCCATACCAATTTTTCAAAAAATGTTTTGAACTTCTTAACCTATTGATATATAAGGAATTCCGTCGAACTTAGAATCCATGAAGAGCCATGGTGCAACGACGGTGGCTTGTGAAATTCCACAGGGGTTTGGGGAAAACCCCCGCTGCTCAGGCATTCAAATCATATTTCTCCATTTTGTAGCGAATTTGGTCACGGGTCATGCCCAGCAATTCGGCGGCGCGGGTTCGGTTGCCCTGGGTGCGCTCCAATGCCTGCCGCAGAAGGTCTTTTTCCACGTCCTCAATA
>CAYXPO010000761.1:0-2723 GCA_964466925.1 uncultured Nitrospirales bacterium | reverse complement strand
CGCGTGAAAAAAATTCTGGTTGTCGAAATGAACTGCGGGCAGATGCTGGAAGATGTCCTGGCCTTTGTGCCACAGGATGTCACGGTGGCCTTCCATGGAAGACCCGGCGGCGGCGTGCCCACCCACACCGATATTCTGATGAAACTCAAGGAGTTATGACGTGGAGACGAAAGTATTTGAGCGCCCGCGCGCCCTGACCGATGTCCCAACCCACTACTGTGCGGGATGCGGCCATGGCGTGGCGCACCGTCTCGTGGCGGAGGCCATAGACCATTTCGGCATCCGCGAACACACCGTCGGCGTCGCCTCCGCCGGGTGCAGCGTCATGATGTACAAATATTTCGATGTGGACACCATTGAAGCCGCCCATGGCCGTGCGCTTGCCGTGGCCACCGGCATCAAGCGCACCCGCCCCGAGCTGACCGTGTTCACTTATCAGGGCGACGGCGATCTGGCGAGCATCGGCTTGGCCGAAACCATGCATGCCGCGAACCGCGGCGAAAAAGTATGCGTCATCTTCATCAACAACGCCGTCTATGGCATGACCGGCGGGCAAATGGCCCCCACCACGCTGTTGGGCATGAAAACCTCGACCACGCCCACGGGCCGTTCGCTGCACCGCGAGGGATCGCCCCTGAAAATGGCCGAACTCCTCTCGAAACTGGACGGCGTCGCCTTTTGCCAGCGCGTGTCGCTCCACGATCCGGACCAGGTTTATGAAGCCCGCGAAGCCATCTTCCGGGCGTTTGAAACGCAGTTGGAAGGCCTCGGCTTCGCCTTTGTCGAGGTGCTTTCCGCCTGCGGCACCAATATGCGCATGAAACCCGCCGACGCCCAAGTGTGGGTCGCCAACCAGATGTGCCAGACGTACCCGCTGGGCGTGTTTAAGGATGACGAGTCGTAAATCATGAAACCATGGCCATCTATGAATTGGGAAGCCGTTGATGTTGTTTGAAATAGTCATGTCGGGTTCGGGCGGGCAGGGCATCCTGTTCATGGGAAACCTGCTGGCCCAAGCCGCCTTGCGCGAAGGGCGCCATGTCACCTTCATGCCCACGTACGGTGTCGCCATGCGCGGCGGCACGGCCAATTGCATCGTCAAAATAGCCCCGGAAGAAATCGGTTCCCCGGTTATGGAAACCCCGCACGCCGCCATCCTGATGAATCAGCAGTCCCTCGAAAAGTTTGTGCCCGTGGTGCGCCCCGGCGGCCTTGTCATCGCCAATTCCTCCATTATCGCTCCCGCTGCGTTCCAGCGTCCTTGTGAAGTACGGCTTACGCCGGTGCCCGCGAATCAAATCGCGCGGGAAGTGGCCCGGAACGACCGGTCCGCGAACATTGTCGCCTTGGGTGCGTTCCTGAGTCTTGAACCCATCGTGCAGCAAGCTTCGGTCGAGGCCGTACTGCATGGCGGCACCGCCTCCAAGGAGGCCGTGCAGAAAAATATTGCGGCGTTCCGCGCGGGACTGTCCCGATCCTTCACCGCCGCCGCGCCGCTCCCCGCCGAAACCGTCCACGAACCGCGCACGGTCGTTCAGTTGGAGATACCCACCGAAGCGCCCGCGCCGGTCCAGGAAGCCGCCGAACTCCCTGAAGTACAGGCGTTCGAGGTGAATGGCTATGTCCCCCCGAGGATTGACTCCGAAAAATGCAGCACCTGTGAAGAGTGCGTCAACATCAATCCCAATATCTTTGCATACGACCAGCGGAAAAAAGCCTATATCAAAGACCCTCACGGCGGCCCCTACAAACACCTGGTCCGCGCCGCGGAAAAATGCTCCGAGAAAATCATTCATCCCGGATACCCCGCGGACCGCAGCGAAAAGGGCGTCGCCCGCCTCATCGAAAAAGCCCGGAAGTTTATGTGAGGCGCTTTTTCCCGAATCTACTCCATCTTCTTCAAACGCACCATGAAAGGTTTGTCGGGGGCCGTTGAAACGGCCAATCCCGCCCGTAAGGTTTCTGCTTCGACTTCGCCGGCCGTTTCCGTTCCGGAGGCCGTCATGAATTTTCCGGTTTTTGGCACCGTGAACCATTCCGGAAACTGATTGATGCGGGGGTAATCGGCGGGCATCCCCAGGTATTCCTGGTGGCGCGGCACGTCAAACCGTAACGTGCCCTGCCAAGGCCAATCGCACGCCACGTGGAAGCACGCGCACCCCTCCGAGTCAACCGCCGCCCCCACACGCACATCCGCGCGCCAAGGCTCCACGCGCGTCCCCAGCGATTTCCATTGTGCATACATGATCATCGTGCGCGCCGAATTGCCATCGCCATACCAGCCTTCGAGCACCCCCGTATCCCGCTGCAGCGCAAAAAGCCGCTGCGCGGTATAGTCCGCCCAGTCTATCGCCTCGGGCACCGGGAACCGGTTAATCAAATTGATGCCGCCTTCCAGCGTATCGGCGAACCCGTCCGCCCGTGCGCCTTCCCAGGGATAATCCTTGTTTTTGGAGAGGTTGGTGAGCACGTGCATCACGGCCTCCTGAAAGCGCGGCACATCATCCAGCGCCGCCACCGTGGCGAAGGCATTGTAGTTATACCCCCAATTATCCGTGCGCTCTTCATTCAGGATTTTGCCCGTCACGGGATTGATGTGATTGTACAGCAGCCCGGTTTCATCCCGGCCCACTTCCAGCACGCGGTCCAGCATGGCATGCATCGCGGGCCGCCACGCCTCCGCGCGATCAGGGTCTTCATGACGGGCGATGAAATACGCTTCC
>CAYXPO010000760.1:0-2732 GCA_964466925.1 uncultured Nitrospirales bacterium | reverse complement strand
GTGCCGGTATCTGAAGTATGGGTTTGATGGGAGGTTTCATGTTTGCCGGGGGCCGGGATGGTTACCGGGAGGGACTGTCCGGAGGGATCGGAAAGGACGGCGTCTTGCAATCCGTAGGCGCTGCTGGGGGCGTTTGTGCTTTCCAGCGATAAATAAACGGTGGCCACTTCGCCAGCGGCGATGGTTTCCTGATTAAAGCCCGCCACAATGATTCGGACGGAGTTTCCCTGGACATCGAACATGACCTGTTTCCCGGCGGCGTTCGCAGCGGCCCCCAAGTCCACGTCCGTAACTTGGTAATAGGCGGAATTATACGTCATGTCAAATTGGAGGCTGGCCACGGAACCCTGGACGCCGGGGGTCAAGACTATTGGCACGGCGATCAAATCATCCACGGTGGACGGCTTGCCCAGCGACAACGTTGCCCCAAAGGCAACGCTTCCAAAGCACATCAGCGCTCCGGCAAGCATCCATTGGCTTGTCCACCGGGTGATTTTCACCGTATACACTCCTGCATCATCAACTTTACCACCCTCCCCGCGTTTTTTCAATGACAGCGTTTTCACTTTCTTTTTTGGGGGCATGTTAAGGTTATTATTCATAAAGTCTCGAAAAAACCTTGTATAACCGGGGATATGCCGAAAAAATCAGGCAATTTTCGGGGAAATCCATAAAAAAGCTGTTGACAGCACTCAGAGGCTATGATACGCTTAATATGTAAAACAATAAGGAATCTGGCCGATTGGAAAGAGGGGGTGGTATGTGTTGGCGCGTTGCGCCGCCGTGTGTGATAGAACGATACGGGCCCGAAGGCCTGTAGAAAATCAGGAGAGTGGAAACATGAAAAGGCGACATGTATGGCTGTTGATGGTCCTTGCGGCGGCTACGGGTTTATCGGTTTCACCGTCAGCGGCGGCATCCCAGGTATGTCCGTTGCCCAATGATCCGGCGGTCCTGGTTGGGATGGTCTTCCCGCTGGTGGATGTCAATGGCGATGGCGGCATATCGCTGGCCGAGATACAGGTGTTGTATCCGGTGCCGCAAGAATATTTTGGCATCGCGGACAGCAATCGCGACGGCCGTGTGTCCATGGCGGAACTGCTTGCCCTCGCGCCGCTGTTGAATGCCCTTGCCCCCGGCGGGATTATGGGCTTGATAGACGGCAATGGCGACGGTGTGATTCAGTATTCCGAGATATCGGACTATGCGACACGCGACCAGTTTAATGCACTGGATGTAAATAAAAACGGAATATTGGATTGTTACGATGTGGGGAATACCCCGCCGCCGGTGGAAGGGGAGACGGACCTGGAAGGCGAACTTCTTCCGGAAGGCGATCCCGCCATGGAAGGCGAATGGCCTGGCGAAGGGGAGATTGATGTGGATGCGATTTGCTGGGCGCTCAATATGGCGCTGTCGCATTTTGCGGCCATTGACGCCAATGACGATGGCGCATTGTCGTTGAAGGAATATGACGAATATTCGGGCATGTTCGGGGCGGTATGGCCCGCCCTTGAACCCCTCATGGCGGTGGCGGACAGCAATAAAGACGGCAAGTTGACCCGGGACGAATTGCTGGTGTTCACCTATGGGTGCGGCATCTCCAGAGAAGGGGAAGGCGATTGCCCGCTGCCTGCCGACCCGTTGCCGATTATCGGGTTGTTGTTCCCGGTGGTGGATGCCAATGGGGATGGCGGCATCAGTGCCGCCGAGGTCCGGGCGATTGTCCCGGAGGTAGACCTGTACCTGGAGGGGACCGGTCTCACGCTCGGCAGTGTGATTGGCATGCTGGACCGCAATAACGACGGCACGCTGTCGTTGGCGGAACTATCCCCCTATGTGTCGCTGATTCCCCGGGATTTCCTGAGTTATGTGGACGCCAACGGAGACGGCGTGATCCAGTATGGCGAGATTTCAGACTATGCCACCCAGGATCAATTCGCCCAACTCGATCACAACGGCAACGGCGTGATTGATTGCGGCGACCTGCCCGAAGCACCCGTGGAAGGCGAACTCCCGTATGAAGGGGAGATCATCCCTGAAGGCGAAGTGGACTGGTGCCCGCTGCCGCGCGATGTCACGGGATTGTTCAATTTCCTGTTGCCGCTGGTGGATGCCAACGGCGACGGCGGCGTCAACCGGGTGGAAATCCTCACGATAGTGCCGGACGCGGAACTCTATCTGAAAGCGATGGGGTACAGTCTGGAAATGGTTTTCAGCATCCTCGACGGCAACCGCGATGGCGCGATCACCGCGGATGAGTTGAATGTGATGCTGCCGTTGTTGTGCAAATGCGGCCCCATTGATGTGCTCTCGTACGTTGATACGAACGGCGACGGCGTGATTCAGCCCGAAGAAGTGGCCCCCTATATTCCGGCGGATGTTTTCTCCAATCGCCTCGACATGAATGGCAATGGGGTGCTGGATTGCGAAGACGGTGCCGCTGCGCCCGGCGAGGGTGAAGCGGAAGGCGAAGAAGGGTGTCTTTCGGAACCGGTGCAAATGATACCGTTCTCCGGCCGTTTCGGGTACGGGCTCATGGGCCCCTATTCCTTCGAGGGTTCCTTGACAAAAGACGTTCCCGGCAACTCCGCTTGGCTGCTCACAGGACAGTTTACCTTTAATACGGGCGGCTACCTTGTGCTTCCCCCCGAGGTGATCGTCGCGGAATCCTATCCGGAACAGGTTGGCGTGGTGATTCGCGTGGTTCCTCCGTCTCCGGACGTTTTCGT
>CAYXPO010000759.1:0-2732 GCA_964466925.1 uncultured Nitrospirales bacterium | reverse complement strand
GAAGAAGCGGATAGAAAAGCCGCGGAAGCTCCCGGGGCCGCCGCACCGGACGCGGCGGACGAGCAGGCGCTTCCAGAACCCACTTTTTCCACATTGTTGAACACCCTGTCCATGCAGGCCATGATGGCGCTGGGTGTGATTGCCCCCCCGGATGCCCAGCAGGTCTACATCGATCTCGATCAGGCCAAGTTCACCATTGACCTCATCACCATGCTCCGGGACAAGACGAAGGGCAATCTCACGCCCGGGGAAGAAGGGGAAATCACCGCGGTCATCGCGGACCTTCAGAATGTATACGTCGCCCGCGTGCAGCAATATCAGGATCATCTGATGCGCAATGCCGGTCTTGGGCCGGCTACGTTGAAGCAGTCCTGACGCGGCCGGGCCGGGGGCTAAATGCGCATGACAAAATAGGCGAGCAACACGTCGTTGTAGAGGTGCTTGTCAATGTCCAGGTAGCACATGCCGCGCAGGAAATAGATGCGCCCGATAATGCAGTTGTTCCAATGAATGCTTTGCTGTTTTATCACGTAGGTGCGCGGTTCGGGCCACTGCGCGGTGATTTCAACGGTGGGCGCGGAAAACGAGCGCTTTCGTTCAATGACGCCAATGCATTCCTCTTCGGCATAGACATTGAACCGGCCCGGCAGCGCCGCCTCGAACATAAAACTCCTGGGGCCGCCCGCGGCGTGCACGCGCAGCACATTGTCCGCCGCCGAGCGAATGGTCCAGGAGCGCCCGCGCGCGGCGCGGCGCACCTCGTATTTGAACGCCGGAACCCCCTGCTGGCACAAAAAAACTTTTGAAGGGGCGTCAACGGCGTAGGCCAGCAGCAAATGATTCGCAAAGGGGTCGGGCACTTCGGCATCGGGTTCAGCGGCCTCCGGGAGGTTCCGCGCAGCGGCCAGCGCCTTGCGCTGCCGCACCTCATTGACAAACGCGCGCACCGTGAACACAATCATCCCAAAGACAATGATTCCGATGAACGCGGCGGTGCCCGCCACGGTCCATGTGCGGTTGTCCAGCACCACCCCGATAACCAGCGCGCCAATGGCCTCGAACAGGCACACCGCATACGCCACAATAATCCCATAGGAGATGGGGTTGACCACTTTGGGGAGCGTGTAATAACAGACCGCCCGCTCATAGTCCGTCATGGCGTTCCAAGGCATCTTGTTTCGCGCGATAGCCGCCGTCATACGTGCGTCATCCGATTCCAGGTTAAGGTTCTATTGTACAAAAGGCGCCCGAAAAACAAAAGGGGCCGGCGGGCGTCCGTCATTCACGCCGGGGGGGACAGAAAATAGTGCAACGCGAGCAGGTCCATGGCCACCCGCTTTTCCATCGGAAAGGACGAGGGCGTTTCCAGGGTGTAGGCCCGGTCCGAATAATCCAAGCGCAGGACGTTGCCGATGCTCATGGTGCGGATGCCCCGCACAAAATAGAGCGTCCACATCGGCGCACGGATGACGCCGTCCCGCGCGGTGAGAATGACCATCCGCGCCTCTTGCGCAATGGAATGCCCCGCGGCGCGTTCCTGGGCAATCAGGTCCCGCGCGGGGCGCGGATCCTCCTCCGCGTACTGGTATACATAAAACCCGTTTGCCGAATTATCCTCATGGAGATCGAGCGCGAAGTCATATCGTTTTCCCCGGAGAAAATTACGGATTAGGCGCGTTTCCTGGGTATGGAACCGCGCGAAATCCCGGTTGAGATCGTAGCGTTCGTAATTTCGGCGGCGGTTATGCACCCATCCCCAGGGATTGGCCAGGGGGATAATGTCGAAAGCGGTTTCGGGATAAAGGTTCGGGTCCGCGATGAGTTGCGCGATAAATTGGAGCGCCGCTTCCGTGCCCGCGGGTTCGTTCCCATGAACCCCTCCAACAATCAGGCATCGTCGCTTGGCGGGGGTGGACGATGGGCGGCTTACCGCCCACACCGGGGCGTCAAAAGAGGGATAATGGATTTCTCCTATGACCTGAACCGTGCAACGTCCGCCCTCCGCAGGCAAGCGGGACTGTATATCGTTCAGGTTCCGGACGGCTTGAACATTTCGGTAGGGTTCCACGAGGGAGAATGAATACACCACATAGCCCATTCCCCCTATTACCCCGGCTAACAGCAGCAGTATCCCTCCCGTGATAACTTTCGTTCTGCGTTTCATGGGCCGCCTCCATGGCCTGTCGCCGCCATACAATCTAGGATAAGCGGGACAAAAAATCAATTTGTACGGTTGGCCTTCTAAAAAGAGAGGCGCACGGAGGGGTGGGGGAGACCTCACTCCGTGCGCAGAGGGGGGAGGAACTGTTTAGGGTGGTGTAAGGGTGTTCAAGTGTGTTCTGCCTATTACAACGCAGGTCCTGCCCAGGGGGTTGACACCCTCTTTCCCGGCATCTGAAACAAGGGGAACTTCGCAAAGTGACATCACTGCCGTTTGTGCGACAATCCGGCAATTTCCATGCCTTTTCAATGGAACGCATGCTGTTCGCGCCATATGTTGTTTTATCCGGCGGCTTACACCCACCAAAGAAATACGGCGTTCTTGTGTGTTTTTCTTTATCCGGGCAAAGCCGTTCCAACCGCGTTATCCGCGTTCTACTCTTTGGGGGCGGCGCTGTCCCGTTGGGTGTTTACTGTCCACCCATCCTATCTAGCTCAAAAATAATGCCTTAGCGTGCAACGGGTCCTTGCGCCCCCCAAAATGCTGTGGTATACTGGGCGCGGTTAATCTG
>CAYXPO010000758.1:0-2736 GCA_964466925.1 uncultured Nitrospirales bacterium | reverse complement strand
ATGAATGGGGCACAAACGTAAGTCCGGAAAATCTGGCGCAGGGCTTCACCCATTGCTTTTTCCTGACATTCAAGAATGCGGCCGACCGCGACGCGTATCTGATACATCCCGCGCACAAGGAATTCGGGGCGATCCTGCATCCGTATTTGGACAAGGTGTTGGTGGTGGATTACGTGGTGAAATAACCGGTGGCCGCCCTCCGGAATACAATGTTTTCCACGCCGAATAACAAGGCCATCCCGCGCCGCGCCGCCGCCGGCATTGTGCATCGCGGCGGCGAGGTGCTGCTGGCCCGCCGGAACGACGCGATACCGTTCATGGGCGGGCACCATGTCTTTCCGGGCGGGTCCATGGACAAAGCCGATGATCCGGCCTATGTGATCGGCGCGAAAAACACCGCCTCGGGCAAATCAATCTTTGCGGTGGCGCGGGAACTCTTCGAGGAAACCGGCCTGTTGCTGGCGCGGGGCACGGCGCCTGGGCTGGAGACACTCCGTAAGGCGCGGAGCGCGTTGCATGCGGGGGAAATCCCGTTCGCGGGCATTTTGGAACGGCACGGCCTGCGCATCAACGCGGCGGACTTCACGCCCGCGGGCGAGTGGATCACGCCCGCGTTTTCCCCGATGCGCTTCCATACGGATTATTACGCCTGCGCGTATTCCGGCGAATTCTCCGGCGAACCCCTGGGGCCCGATGGCGAGATTGTGGAAGTGGAATGGATGACCCCCTCCGAGGCGCGGCGGCGGTGGCATCTGCACCAGATCAAACTTTCGACGCCGGTGGCGTTCATTCTGCGGCATCTGGCGGTGCTGCCGATGGACGAGGCGCTTCCCTGGCTCTGCAAGGCCACGGGGCGCCATCCGGACATGCCCAATCTCTTTGAAACGCGTCCCGGCATCACCATCATCCCCGTGCGCACGAACACCCGTCCGCCCGCGGCCTATGTGAACTGCGTGGTGCTGGGGGAAGAGGAATTGTATGTGGTGGATCCCGGCGTGGCCGATACGTGGGAACGCCAACATCTCGACGATGTGCTGGATCATCTGCTGGGACTGGGGCATCACGTGGGGGCGGTGCTGCTTACGCATCCGCACGGGGACCATGTGGGCGCCACGGAGTTCTTTCGGGTCAAGTATCACGCGCCGGTGTGGGCGCACGCGGCCACCGCACAGGAACTTCCATTCCCCGTGAATCGTTTGCTGCACGATGGCGAGGTCATGCCCATCGAAGGCGATCCCGAATGGCGCGTACGGTGCCTGCACACCCCCGGCCACCATCCCGGCCATATGTGTTATCTCGAGGAAACCACCCATACGCTCCTATGCGGCGACATGATGGCCAATCCCGGAACCATCCTGATTTCTCCGGATTATGGCGGGGATATGAATGCCTATCTCCAGAGTCTCGAACGGCTGCTCCAGGAGGACATCGAGTTTACCGTGCCCGCCCACGGATGGCCCACCTTCCGGGAAAGCGGGAAAGACCACTTGCGCTGGACCCTTGAGTACCGGCTCAAACGCGAGGAAAAAATCAAATCCGCCCTGGCCTCCGGCATACAAACGATGCAGGAACTTTTGGAACGCGTCTACGAGGACACCCCGCGCACCGCGTGGCCCTTGGCCGAACATCAACTTCGCGCGCATTTAGCCCGGCTCGGGATTCCGTTTCCGGATAAAAGCTGAAAATCAAAGCGAGGAGTATTTTCGTGAGAACAATCCTGCTTGTAGTGCTGGCGGGGATTTTGAGTGCGGGGGGATATGCGCAAAAATTGACCGTGGATGAAGAGGCCAGCCTGGACAAAATGGGCGCGGAGTATGCGCGGGATGCCCAAACGGCTTCTTTTCCGTATGCTTGGTTGTTGTACCGCACGGGGATTCCGTCCAATTATACGAAAGCGGACGAAGTGCTCCACCGGCTGTTCGCCTTGCAGGACGCGGATCCGGAATCGTTTACGTATGGCCAATGGGGGTGGCGGGAAGAGGGCGGGGAGCGGAAAGCGGATTTGAATGCCGCCCTGTTCCGGGCGGACCACCTGTTCGTTAAGTTGTGGGACCACCAGGACAAAATGTCTACTGAAACGAAGGCGGAATTTCTTCTTTCGTGCAGGCGGGTAACCGAGGCCGCCAAGCGCCGCTGGGACACCGAGGTGTTTGATATCGGACGGGATTTCACCGCGTACAGCAACATCTTTGTCTTATATGTCGAGACGTTAACCCTGGCGGGGGAGCGATTTGATGACGCCCGCCTGAAAAAGATGGCCCAGAGCCAATGGACGCGTTGGTATAATCATATTTCCTTTTTCGGCATTGATGAATTCGCGTCGCCCGGGTATAACCATGTGGTCTTTTCGCACCTGATGAACATTCACAACTTTTGTCATGACGAACGCATTGAACGGGAAAGCAAGGAGGTGATGGACCACATTTATTTGCTGCAATCGGCGATTACGCATCCTTTGCTCAAGCTGCCGGTGTCCGGCATCAGCCGGGATTACCGGATGTTTCTTATGCAAGGCGATGCACGGTCGGAAGTACTGACCTCTTCGCAAGAAGGATACCTGCCCCCCGAAAACGCCGTTGCGATCAACACGGCGCGCACGTATCCCTTTGAAGTCATCGGCAAGGCCTCGATTATGCCGTTCATTTTCAAATCGTATCAATTGCAGGACGCCGCCATGGGAAGCATGACCGGCGGGAATTGTTTCCAGCAGCAGATGCATTGCATGGCGGCGGTGGG
>CAYXPO010000757.1:1733-2737 GCA_964466925.1 uncultured Nitrospirales bacterium | reverse complement strand
AGGGCATAGGCTCCGCGCTGGTCCGGCAGGGGCTCGCCATGCTGCGCGCCAGCGGCTGCCCCTTTGTGATTGTCCTGGGGCATCCGGACTACTATCCCCGCTTCGGATTCCAACCCGCGTCCAAGTATGGCATCCGCTGCCCATGGGAAGGCGTGCCGGACGAAGCGTTCATGATCCGAATCTTCGACGAAGGCGTCATGAAGGGCGTTTCCGGCCTGGCGGAATACCGGGAAGAATTCAACGTGGCGCTATAAGCCCGTTTGATTATTTTCCATCCATGCGCAAAAATTCTCCCAGCACATAGAGGGTTTGAACATGGAAACAACCTATGTTTCACCGTTGTCACCCAAAGAATGCCTGGAACGCTTGCGGGCGCACGCATACACCTTTTCGGACCTTCTGAAATACTCGTTTTACCGGGTTCCGGCCGAGGGAACGGTTTTTGTGAAACGCTCCGGCGAACGGATACGGATTCACGCCCAAGGCGCGCGCAATGTCCGAAACCCGTTCATTCCCTTTTTCTACGGCCGGGTATCCCCCTGTGCCGAGGGAACCCGTATTTCCGGAAAGATCGCGCCCCTGTTTTTCATCCGGTTGTTCATGACGCTATGGATGGGCGGGGTGATTCTGTTCTTTTTGGGCGGGCTGGCGGCGGTGGTGGTGGCGCCCTCCATCGAGACCCTGATATTTCTGGCGGCCGCCTCCTTCCTCTTGGCCTTTGGCGGCGGGTTCCTTTGGCTGGGAACGCGGCTGGGGGGAAAACAGAAGGACTATATTCACCGCTTTCTGGAAGAAACCCTCCAGGCGAAACCGCAGTAGCCTGCCTTTCCGGCCTCCGGACTTGACCCCGTTCCCGGCGCATGATATAACATCCTACGGAGATGTCTGTGCAATGAAGCTTCGGCGGCTGATAGCAGGTGTGGTGGCCAGCGGCATGCTGGCCGCGTCCGCGTGCCTGCCTCAATTCACGCCAGATGAACCTGGGGATATCAACGGGGATTGCC
>CAYXPO010000757.1:0-1719 GCA_964466925.1 uncultured Nitrospirales bacterium | reverse complement strand
ACATTTTGGACATGCAAATTGTCGCGGAGGCCCTGCTTCACGGCGCCGTACCCGTAACGGCCGCGGATATCAACCGGGATGGCCGGATAGATGTTCTGGATTTCCAGCGGCTGATCACCGAAACCTCCCGCCCGGTGTCTGAAAAGAGCAAGCACCACTCCACCCTGTTGGAAGCGTATGTGGGGGCCGCACCCGCCCGTTTCCACACCGCCAAAGCCGAGATGAAAAAATACGAAGCGGTGGTGGTGGACCACGCGTCTTCGCTGATTCAGTCGCTTCATGACACGGGTTTTTGCCCAAAGTTGCCGGCGGCCGCGCCCGCCGTGCGGGGACCTTCGCCGCATTCACCGCCTCTTGCCGCCTGAGGCCGCGGTTTCCGCGGCCGGTGTGGGGATTTGCTTAACCAACGACGCAAGAGGAGCAAACCATAATGCGAACCATTATCCTGCTTATCCTTTGTTTAGGCCCGGCGTGTTGGCTCCATGCCCAAACCACGGGCTTGCCGGCGGATGTAAATCTGGACGGACTGATCAATGTTCTGGACGTGCAGCAAAGCATCAACCAGGCGCTGGGCGTGCTTCCCGCCACCTTGGAGGCGGACCTTGACAACAACGCCGCGGTGGATGTCCGGGACGTGCAAAACCTGATAAATTCCGCCTTGGGCACCGGCGGCGTGTTTCAACAGGTCACCGGGGTGATTCCCGGCGCGCAAACAGGCGCGGCCCGGGTGGTGGCCATTTCCAATCAGGGCTTGAAGGAAGAAGCGGCCCTGTCCCCGGAGGGCCGTTTTTCCTTTTCCCTGCGGACCGGGAGGGGGTGGAGCCTGGCCATTCTGAACGTGCATGACGTTTTGCAGGGATGGCCCACCTTCCCGGTGGGGGAATACACGTCCAGCACCCTGCCCTTGCCCAATTTGTCCCAGGGCGCACGGATGGACTTGGGCGCGATACCCCTCGGAATGGGGCAAAACATCCACGGCAATATCTTGGGGTTGATTGCGGACTTGGCGCCGCCCATTGCCAACACGGATTCCAATGGTGATGGCATCCCGGATTACCTTGAACCGTTGTTCGCGCCCCTTCTGGACGCCCTCCGCATCTATACCACGTTTTTACCGGCCAATCCCGATCCGCTGACGCTGTTGACGCACTATATCGGCGCCTGTGTGGAAACCCATCAGGCGGAACTGACCCATCCGAATTTATTGGACGCCAATACCAACGGCACCCCCGATTTCCTGGAGGCTTTCCTGGATTGCCTGGGCGACACGTTCACGGGATGGATCGAACAGTATGATTGGCGGGGCACCCCCCTGCAATGGTTCCTCTCCGATACGGACGGAAACGGCTGGCCCGTGATTGTGGACTCCCAATTGACCTATCTGGTGACCCGCCTGCCCCAATGGCTCCATGAATTGGGTTCTCCGGAGACGCACGACGCCAATGCAAACCGCATCCCGGATTCCATGGAAAACCATGTCGTCATCCCGGGCGTCTTGGGCTATGAGGTTTTCCCGGCCATAGAAAACGACGCCGACGGCGATGGCATTCCCAATTTCCTTGATCCGGACTTCCACTCGGAGGTGGATACGGATGGCGATGGTATTCCGAATGATGCCGACCTGGATGACGACAACGACGGCATCCCTGATTATGCGGACCCGCATCCGCTGACTCCTGGCGCTAAATAAA
Organism: uncultured Nitrospirales bacterium; assembly: GCA_964466925.1. Classification (GTDB taxonomy): domain Bacteria; phylum Hydrogenedentota; class Hydrogenedentia; order Hydrogenedentales; family CAILVY01; genus CAILVY01. The sequence continues at coordinate 28 of CAYXPO010000757.1, read as the reverse complement.
ACGCCAAAGAGAAAGAACCGTACGGGCC
>CAYXPO010000756.1:0-2741 GCA_964466925.1 uncultured Nitrospirales bacterium | reverse complement strand
GATGCCGTGATATGCGTGGCCGCAGTAGAAATCTGGTGAGATATGCGGGCTAGGCAAAGCGGGAAACGATGTATTTCCATGCTATAACTTTTAACAACACTTTGAATTGTGGTTAAAAAATTTTTCTTGGCATTATACGTAGTTTCACTAATTAATTTTTATTATCTATTGGTTTTTTTTGGAGGACGTGTTATACTGCCCTTGGTGTTGGGAGTTGCTTATATGAGCGGCTCGCGGTGTGGAAAGGATTGAAATGCGACGGCGTTGCGGACACGCAGTTTGAGGGTGTGGATCGCATGATGCAGCATGCGCCAAAAAGAAGGATGGCAAACATGTTTCTAGCGAGACGGATGGTTGCAGCAGCAATGACGGCATTGATTATGGCGGGCGGGGCAGAGGCGGCAACGCCGTTAACACTAACGCCCTCGGAGGGCTATGTTTCGGCGCCGGGATATGTGGGCGGTCCTTTTACGCCCGCGAACAAGACCTACATATTGAACAACCCAACGTCGTCGGCCATAGCCTTTACGGTTACGGCGGCGCAGCCTTGGTTGTCCGTGAATCCAACGGGCGGCGATCTTGCGGCCAATTCGTCTCAGGCCGTGTCCATTTCTTGGAAGGCCGAGGCGGTTGCCTTGTTGGGCCCCGGGATTCATACAGCGACGCTCTTGATTTGGGATGCGCCCAATGAGGATTCCCTGACTCGCGACGTTGTGCTGACGATTCAGGAACCCCTGGATGCGACGGCGTCCGCGGATTGGCTTGCCGTCGGGCCGGTGGGCGGTCCTTTTGTTGACCCGGACTGCTCCTATACGCTGGAGAATCTGGGCGGCGGGGATATTGCTTGGTCAGTGGTTTCGCCGCAGAGTTGGCTTGAGGTGGAAACGACCCCGGGCGCGGGGGTTCTGGCGAGCGGCGCAACGGACACGGTGACGGTTTCCTTCACGGCGGAGGCGGACCTGTTTCCCGCGGGCGTGTACGAAGGCAGCGTCCTGTTCCAGAACACCGGCACGGGCACGACGCTCGACTTTCCAGTGCGTTTGACGGTGTACGCCGTTGAGAATGCCATTGTCGTCACCGATTCGGTAGGGGCCCCGGACGACGGCGAGGTTCCCTTTGGAACCGAGCTGATTGACCTGAGCAGCAAGGTGATAGGACAGATTACGGTTGCGAATCAAGACGTCTCTTCCCTTCTACGTGTGGATGATATTTTCTTCGAGTATCGCGAGGATTTCAGCAGCGGCTCGGCGTCGGGTTGGGACCCGGAAACGCCTGCGCACTGGTCGGCGACCAGTGAGGCGTACTGCGCCGCCGCCCCGGGGGCGGACGCGTGGATGCAATCCTTGCATGGCGTTCAGACCTTGCGGGATGGCGCCTTGCGGACCACAGTGACTCGGTCGGGCGATCCCGATAATTACAGCGCTCTTCTCCTTCGCGCAAGCGCTGATTTTTCCGTGCAATTAGGCACGGGCTCCGCGTATGTGTTGCTGTTTTCCGAGCGGGGTGACTTGGGCGTATACCGCTATAAATCTGGGGGGACCCACGATCTGCGCATGTTGGCCCCTGCTCCATATGTAAACACGGATGGCTCGCCTAATGAAGTGGAGTTCTCCGTTTGGGACGATATGCTCGAGGTGCGCTTTAACGACAATCTTGCCTGGTCGGGAAGGGACCCGGCGCCCATTGCCGATGCAGGGCGCGTGGGCGTGGCCGGGCAAACGTCGATTGCCGCCGAAACTTCGCATTGTTTTGACGATATAGTTGTCCACGGCGCGCCGGACGCGTTCGTACTGGAGAATTTGCCCGCCTTGCCTATTCACTTGGCGCCGGCAATGTCCTTTTTCTTCGACGTCGTGTTTGATCCGCGCGCCGCCATGGATTATGAAAGCGTCCTGCGGATTGCCTCTGACGACCATGCGCTGCCTGAAGTTGAGGTGCTGCTCTCCGGAACGGGAGCGGAGGATGTATTGAGCGTAACCCAATCCGGCGCTACGCCGCCGCCGCCCGTGGACTATATTGCCTCTGGCCCCGTGGGCGGCCCCTGGGATCCTGTCAATAGGGTGTATGATCTTGAAAACTTAGGCGTAAGCCCGCTTTTCTATCGGGTTGAACGCGCGAATCCGACGGACCTGTGGGTGGATTCGGTCCCACCCCTGCCCATCGCCAGCACCGTACTGATGCCTCTTACTACGGACAGCATTGACATACAACCGGCGGCGGCGGCGGAAGACCTCCCTGTGGGCGAGTATGAATCCGAGGTGGTGATTTACAACGAAACAAGTGGGACGGAGTTCCGGCGGCCCTTTGAACTGAGCATCCATGATCCCGGCGAACTGACGCCCGAATCAAACTTTACCGCCAGCGGCATTTCCGGCGGCGTGTTCACGCCAGGCGCCAAATCCTACTGGCTTTCAAACGAGAGTCAAAGGGTGCTGCCCTTCACGGTGAACAAGACCCAGCCATGGCTGGATGTTGTGCTTTCCGCCCCATCCCCAGTGCCCGCGAACAACAACGTCCTCATCACCGCAAATCTGCTGTCGCCTTTCTTGGAAGCGCTGCCCACGGGGACGCACACGGACACGATTACCGTGACCAACGGCGTTACGGGCGCTCAGTATGTTCGCCACGTCCGCGTAGAGGTCTATCCTCCGCTGAACCTCGTTTCTGAAGATTTTGATGATGTAACACAGCCCGCGGATTGGATCGCGGCGCCGGGAAGCGGCTGGGCTTGGGGGCCGCCC
>CAYXPO010000755.1:0-2741 GCA_964466925.1 uncultured Nitrospirales bacterium | reverse complement strand
AGGCGTATGACATCTACGGGCTTTCCGAAATCGTCGGGCCGGGCGTGGGCAATGAATGCTGGGCGCACGGGGGGCTGCACATTTTCGAGGACCATTTCTATCCGGAAATCGTGGACCTCAACACGTTGGAACCGGTGCCGGACGGCGTGGAAGGCGAATTGGTCTTTACCACGCTGAGCAAGAAGGCGATGCCGATGATTCGCTACCGCACGCGCGACATCACTTCCATGATCGCAGAGCCGTGCAAGTGCGGGCGCACCATCCGGCGCATCAGCCGCATCTCGCGCCGCAGCGATGACATGTTCATCATCCGCGGGGTGAACGTGTATCCCTCGCAGATTGAGACGGGATTGCTGTCGGTCGAGGGCACCCTCCCCCACTACCTGATCATCCTTACGGGCGACATGGGCCTGGCCGACGTCGAGGTCCAGGTCGAGGTGACCCCCGAAGTGTTCAGCGACAAGGTCGGGGCAATGGAACAGTTGCAGAAGAAGATTTCACAGGCCATTGAACGGATCATCAATATTCGTGTGAAAGTGCGGCTGGTGGAACCCAACACCATCCAGCGCAGTGAAGGCAAGGCGAAACGCGTCATTGATAAACGGAACAAATAATCAGTAAGGAGCGGCGCACATGAAGATACATCAACTTTCCCTGTTTCTGGAAAACAAGCCGGGACGTCTCAGCGAGCCGTGCCAGGCCTTGGCGTCGGCGGGCATCAACATCGTGACCCTGGCCCTGGCGGACACGCAGCAGTTCGGCATTCTGCGGATCATCGTCCGCGATTGGGAAAAGGCCAAGGACGTGCTGGCGAACATGGGGTGTGTCGTCAACGTTACGGAAGTGGTGGCCACCGAGGTGGATGACCGCCCGGGCGGGCTGGCGGAAATTCTGAAGGTGATCGAGGCGGGCGGCATCAACATCGAGTACATGTACGCCTTTACATTCCGCTACGGCGACAAGGCAGTGCTGGTGTTCCGTTTCAATGATCCCGACGCGGCGGTGAAAGTGCTGCAAGCCAAGGGCATAAATGTAATTGGCCCCGTGGAACTGTACGAACGCGCGCGTTCTTGAAATCGTTTCCATAATCATTCACCGGGGCCGCCATCGCGGAAACTGCTCTTTCCATGCGGTCTCAGCAGGAAGTATCTACCATGCCGGATTTCAAAGTTGAAAACAGAATATTGGACCGGGAGGAGACCATGCCGCGCGAGGAATTGCGCGCGCTGCAATTGAAACGCCTCCAGGAGGTGGTGGCCCGGGTGGCGCATGTGCCGTTTTATAAAGAGGCCTTTGCCCGGGACGGCATTACGCCGGACAAAATCAAGGGTTTGGACGACCTGCGGCGTCTCCCCTTCACCACGAAGGAGGATTTGCGGCAGAACTATCCCTTGGGATTCCTGGCGGTGCCCCGTCAACAACTTTCACGCATTCACGGCTCCTCCGGCACCACCGGGAGACTCACCTTGGTGGCCTATACGCGCGAGGACCGCGAGACGTGGGCCAATCTCTGCGCCCGGTTTCTGGTGGGCGGCGGGTTGAAGCCGGAACACTTGGTGCACATCGCGTTTGGCTATGGATTGTTCACCGGCGGGTTCGGGCTGCATTACGGCGTCGAGCGGGTGGGCGCCGCCATCCTGCCGCTGGCCTCCGGGAACACGGCCCGGCAGATTATGCTGTTGCAGGACCTTGCCCCGGACGTCTTGATTTGCACCCCCAGTTACGCCTTGAATATCGCGGATTTTGCGCGCAATAACGGCGTGGACCCGCGCGCGCTGCCGCTGAAATTCGGGCATTTCGGCGGGGAGATGTGGACCGAAGACATGCGGGCCCAAATCGAAGCGGAATTGGGCATTCTGGCCTTCAACAATTACGGCCTGAGCGAAGTGATCGGGCCGGGGGTCAGCGGGGAATGCGCCCTGCAAAGCGGCATGCACATTCAGGAAGACCATTTCATTGTGGAATGCCTGGACCCGGTGACGCTGGAACCGGTGGACGACTATGCCTACGGCGAACTGGTCTTCACATCGTTGACCAAGCAGGCCATGCCGCTGCTGCGCTACCGAACGCGCGATATCGCGGCGCTGGATACGTGCCCGTGCCCGTGTGGCCGGACCACCACGCGCATGAGCCGGGTGAAGGGACGCAGCGATGACATGCTGATCATCCGCGGCGTGAATCTTTTCCCGTCGCAGATTGAGGAGGCACTGTTGCAAGTCGAGGGCACCACCCCCCACTATCTAATCGAGGTGGAACGCCCGGGCACGATGGACCAGATTGCCGTGAAAGTGGAAGTGTTACCGGAGGTCTTTTCGGACAAAATGAGCGACATGCAACGGTTGCATGACGCCATAGACCGCCGGATTCAAGCCATTACCGGCATCCACGTCAAGGTGGAATTGGTTGCGCCGCAGAGCATCGAACGTTCGGCGGGGAAGGCAAAGCGGGTGGTGGACCACCGTAATTTGAACCGGTAATCCTTGTCTCTGACGCCGGCTGAATTTGGTTTGACTTAGCGTCGAGATTATGGCAATCTGCGTATAATTGGCAGTTCATATATGGATTATCGCAGAATAATGGAATTGGTTAACGATGTGAAAAACCCATAGGAGGGAACGTTCGATGAAGAAAGGGATTATTCTGGCAGTGGCGGTATGCTTGTTGACCGGGGCGGTTTTCGCCAAAGACGCGGCATCAGGCGCGCCCATCAAGATCGGGGCGATTTTCTCGGTGAGCGGTCC
>CAYXPO010000754.1:0-2745 GCA_964466925.1 uncultured Nitrospirales bacterium | reverse complement strand
CTCCAGGGCCGCGTACAATTCCTCAAATTTTGCAGCAGCAGCGGGCAACATGCCCGTAAATGCGTATCTCATGATCGTGTCCTCCCTAAATTCGCCGGGCCTGCATAATCCAGGTGCCGGATGCAAGGTCGATCGTTCCCGTGGTCTCGTTTTGAAGCCGGGCCTGGCAGCTATCCGCTGCGTTCACATAGGCATTGAGGGTGATTCCCTGCAAATCGTAGGGCGCGATGCATTGTACGGCTGCACCACCCAAGGAAACACCGGGAACAGAGATCGCTGCCGACGTCTCCCCGGCGCCGTCCGCCAGGGAGCCGGGGTCCCAGGTGAACGTCACGGGCGGGTAATAGGACAGGTCCTCGATGATGTTCTCGCAGTCCGCAGCCCCTACCGTGGCGACGCCCACCGCCGTAACTTCCGTTTGGACAAATGCCGTGGTCGCGATCTGCGTTGTATTTGTGCCAGGCGCTGCCGTTGGAGACAATGGCGTACCAGCAAGAGTCGGCGACGTAGCCCGAACCGGCGCACCCGTGCCAGTGGCCGCGTCATCAGAGATCAGATTCTTCGACGCATCCGTCACCACGCCGCGAGAGGCCGTCAGGCCGGTGACGTTGGCACTGGTAAAGGTCCCAGCCGCCGGTGTCGTTCCGCCGATAACCGTGCCGTCGATGGTGCCCGCAACGATGTTTGCATATCCGCCAGAGCGTCTTATTTCAGACATGGTCCGCCCCTCCTTCCTTAAACCTCGTAGGTGCATTTGAGGGCACCAGAGGAGCTTACCCGGATCGCCCGGAACTTTCTTGCATCGGCGCCGTCGATTTCAAGGACGTCGGCCACGTTTGCAATATGCCCAACGGTGGACGTGGGCGTCGTTCCGTCGAACGTTACCCGAATCTGCGCCGTCTCGACCGTTGCGATGATTCTCTTGACCGGCCTGCCGTAAAGCGAATCCGCAAGAGCAATATTCGCCTCCGTCAGCCCTATTGCCGTTCCCGCTACCGTTATGCTCTCGTGTGCGTATGCTGCCATGTTATTGGTCCTCCATTCCAGATTCTGTCATTGTCGCCCCAGCCGCCGCTATTTTCGGCGCTTGCCTGTAAACCTGCTCCATGATTCTTGCCATTGCCGGGCTTGCCGGTTCGATCTTTGACGCAGACATTGCAAGGTTCTTCCCGGCCTTGGTTCCCGTAAGAAACCTTGCAATAAAGACAGGGGTTGCCGTCAGCGCCACTCCCTGGGCACCAGCCGCAAGGCCGCTTGCCCCAACTATCCCGACGCCAGCGGTAAGCGGTGCCCATCTGTTCCCCGTTGCTGGATTCTCCATGTACCTGCCAGACTGCTTGACCACCTGCATAATGTTTGCAAGGCCGGTCATTTCGTCTATTTCCTTAGATGAAAACCGACCCAAAGAACGGTCCTTGTTGGCAATTCGCTTCAACTCGGTAGAGAATGTTTTTGGGCTAAATGACTCGTTGGAGCCAACTTTCCCCGTTGCCTTGTCCATCGCCCGCTGGATAACATCGTATTTTACTACGTATTGCTTGTATGCATCATTCGCCGCGTTTATGGCGGTTCTTATGTCCGATCTCCCGATGCTTTTTGCCCATCCGTCAATGTCGTTGTTTACTGCGGAATAAAGCTTGCTCAGTTCTCCGAGGGTCGTTTTGTCCACGCTTCCGCTGGCAAGCTGCTTCTTTGCCTGCCCTATCATTTCTCCGAGGCCATGCCTCAATTCCCACAATTCGGCGAACGTCGCCGTCATCGGTTTTGTGTATGGGACGCCTTTCTGATTCAGAATGGGCGACTTCACGGGGGCCGTATCCGAAATGATGCTGTTGATGATCCCTTCTCGCCGCGTGTCCTGGAATCTCTTGAAAATGTCGGGGTATCTGTCTGTGAGGGCCTTTGCAGCCGCCCTGGTCTCGGACGGTAGTATGGGCTGGCTCGCGACGCCGGACACGGTTGCATCGAGATCCTGAAACAACTTGCTTGCAAAGGCCCGGTTTGATGCCTCTATGTCCCCGGATGCCGGATCAACAATGTATTTTGCGAGGAAGGACTTTGCCGCGCTCTCGGCCTCTGCCTGCTGCTTTTCCCGGAATCCCTTCAATCCGACGATAGGAATGGCGTCAAGCCATGTCTCTATTCGCTTTGTCAACGGGTTGTTCGTTGCCTCTCCGAGAGTCGTCCTGATGCCGAATTTTTCGGAAAGCCTGGATTCCGCTGTTTTCGCAACATTGCCGGTTGCCGCATTGAATACCTTCCCCGCCCCGGAAAGAAGCCCCGAAACGCCAGCCCCGGAAGCCGCCCCAAGAGCAACATTCATTCCCGCGCTTTCTCCCGTTTTCGTCGGCTCAGCCGCGCCAACCAAGGCGCCGGATAGGCCGGACGTAAGCGCCCTCCTGCCGATTCCGCCAGCGATTCCTCCGCCCGGAACCAAAAATGTTGGCGCAACTTCTCCCACAAACTCCCCCACCTTGCCGGACCATCCTTCGCCCTTGCGCTCCGTCTCCATGGCGGACATGGCAGCGTCAATGTCCTCCTGGGAATAGGCACCAAGGCGCTGCCCTATCCCTCCGGCCAGTTTTGCGAGTCCGCGCCCTACGCCGGTTGCAAATTCAGAAGCCGCTCCTTTTGCTTCCCCCCGACCCCCGTGCCTCCCCCCGTACGCCTCGAACGCCTGGAGGCTCTCCTTTTGCGAGGGAGGGGAGTCCCCGGTCAGCGTGTGGGTCGTGCCGGTGTTCGGCT
>CAYXPO010000753.1:0-2749 GCA_964466925.1 uncultured Nitrospirales bacterium | reverse complement strand
AAAATCGTCCGCGCGTTCTGAACACTTTCCATTACGGCGGCGGCTTCTTCCCGCCCCGTGAACACCACCACCGCAGGCCCCGCTTCTTTCATTGCCGGGCCGTGGTGTGCCGGAAATTTCTTGAAGGGGAATTCTTTTCCGAACCAGGAGATGCCCGGCTCCGCGTTTTCCACCACCACGTTCCCCAGCGGCTCCGTGGTATCCGGTTTCGGATTAAAGGTGATGGAAACCCCCAGCCCGTCTTTTCCCGCTTTCGCGATGCAGCGTTGCGGCGTGCCCGGAACAATGGCGTTCCAGGCAAAATTTCCGCCCTTCCCGGAGAGGCCCTGCCATAGCACCAAATCGTCTTCATAGACACCTCCGGCAAATTCCCCGCCCACCACGGCCCCCTCCAGGGCCTTGCCCTTTTCATTCACCGCTTTCCCCGTAATACCGGACAACGGCAACAGTTGCACCTTGGCGCCCGAAGCCGATTCGGGGCCCATGATAAACCACGCGCCCAGAGGGCGCCGGACATCTTCGGCGATTCCTATTACTTGTCCATCCTTGGGCAAACGGCTGATGCGCAAATCCGCCCACCCGTCCGGTCCGGTAACATGCCATCCCATCTGCCGGGGCTGCACCAGGGTCACCACCACGCCCGGCGCGGGCTGCTGGCCGTCTTCACTCAATACCTGCAACCGGTACACCGGCAACGGCACAAGCCAAATCCCCGGCAGTACTTTCGCCTCCCCCGCCGCGGCGGAAAAACGCGTGACGGATTGGGCGGGCGGCAGATACCCTGTTGCATTTTCAATGCGGACCACGTTTTCCCCTTCCGCCACCACCGTAAAGAACTCGCCCGTGGGCCCCGTGCGGAGCATGGCCGCTTTCGCGCCATTCGTTTCCACCAATACTTTCACACCAGGAATGGGGGCGCCACTCACCGCGTCATGCACCTCGCCCCGGAGGGTCGCAGTGGCGGCCACCGGCAAGTTTACGGTCATCGTGGTTTGATCCCCGCTCACCTCAAGTTTTTCCCACCCCGGACTGCGCAACCCTGCGCCCGCCGCCTGATACACATAGTTCCCCGGTTTTAGCCGGAGCAGAAACATGCCCTGTGCATCGGTTTCCGCCACCGCCGTGTCGTTGGGTGGCAACGCATTGCGCACCAATACGGAAATACCACCGATGGCCCGCTGGCTTTCCCTCGACAGGACCTGCCCCGATACCAATACCCCCGGTTCCAGGGTGATTTTGAGTTCCGCGCCGTCCACCGGCACGTTCTCGACGGCTTCCTGGGCATAATCGGGATGGTTAATTTTCAATGCCACCTTCTCTCCCCGCGGCATATTCGCGATAGCAAAATCGCCTTTGGCGTTACTGGCCGGAAGCTCGATGCCCCGCGCGGCGAGCTTTCCCAACGGGATGCCCACCTTGTTGGCATTCAGAATCCCTACGCGCGTTATGCGCGCCCCCGCGACGGCATGCCCCCGGTTGTCAATGATACGCCCTTTCAATGGGGCGGCGGGATGAAGCGTTAGGTTCACTTCCACCTTCTCCTCCGCCACAGCGATATTCACATGCTTTCCGCCAAAGCCGAATCCCGGTCCGAAGGCAAATACGCCCACCCCCTCGGGCGGTACGTCATCAAACTTGAACTTTCCCTCCGCTGACACGGGCGCTTCCAAAACCGCCCCCGCCAACCCCGGTTCCAAAAACACGCGCGCTCCGGCAATGGGTTTTCCACCGTCCGCCAACACCGTACCTTCCACCGTGGCCATGCCCATCAGGCCCGGTGTTATCAAGGCTGCCATCAGAACCATCGAAATCATGCGATTCATCTCCCACTGTAAAACCCCATCGTATCGCAAATGAGAGACGGCATCAAAACGGCCCTGCTTGTGGATGGAAAGGAACCACCGATAGACACCGATGAACACCGATACACACTGCTGGAGATACCGAAACACATTCCGGATCAACTTTTCTCTATGGCGCTTTGTCTCTGTGTGAGATTCTCCGGCATTCCGTGTTCCGCGTTCCCCTGATCCTTTCTTATCCGTGTACATCCTGTTTATCCGTGGCTTATTTTCTTTGCGATCCTTGCGTTAGCTGACGGCTGATGGCGGATAGCTGATAGCTTATCCCACACAGAAGCCGCCTTCTCCTTCGGTTTGGCCTTCCGCATGGCGTTTCAGAAGGCGAAGATTCCGCTCGAAATTGAGGCGGGGGTATGGTAGACTTAGTTGGGTTAACGTACGAAGGGAGTTTGGTCATGACGTTTTTTGATACGATTATGGACGTTCTTTCCCAACTGTTGGAATTCATGGAAGTCTTGGCGACGATAATAAGCATGTTCACCACGCTTTTCTCCTCGTAGACCGGGTGTGAACGGGTTTGGCGAGCATGGTGGATTGAACAGTTTGCGAAGGACTGCATGGGGAAGCGTGTGGCGGGGGATGGTTTTTTCCGCGGCGGGGTGTCCGGCCGCCGCCTGTCTGTGACACGAGGTCCTTGGATGAATAACGAGACTGGCGGCATAGTGGTGCGTGAAGTGTCCTGCCGGACCGTGTTGAACCGGTGCGCGATTGGTGATTATTCCCTCAATTGCTATACCGGGTGCGCGCACGCCTGCGCGTATTGTTATGCGCGGTTTATGCAGCGGTTTCATCCCCACTCCGAGCCGTGGGGGGCGTTTGTGGATGTGAAGGTGAATGCGGTGGAGGCGCTGGCGGTGTATGGCGAAATCGAACGCCAGGCTCCTGGT
>CAYXPO010000752.1:0-2755 GCA_964466925.1 uncultured Nitrospirales bacterium | reverse complement strand
AGAATACATGGAGTTGGTGTGCCGTTCCGCCAAGGAGGCCATCGAGGAGGCGGTGCAACGCCTGCAGCCGGCGGATATGTACTGCGCCCGGGTTCAGATGGGCCCCGAGGGCTTTGTCCGGGATTCCCGGAAACCCGAGGTGCTCGATCCCAACCTGTATTTGTTGCGCTTCACGGAGCAGGGCAGCGACCGGACCATCGCCACCTTTGTGAACTGGGGGAATCATCCCGAAGCGCTGGGCGGCAACAATTCCTTGATCACCTCCGATTTCTGCCATTACCTGCGCGAGGGCATCGAGCGGGGCGTGCCCGCCCCCAACGGCGTCCAGGGGTTTGGCGGCATCTGCCTGTATTTTCAGGGCATGATTGGCGGGCTGATGACGCAATTGGGCGTGACCGTGCCCGACCGCGACGGAAAGAGCGCCTATAAGGACAGTTCGTTCGACAAGGCGGCCGCGCTGGGCCTGAACACGGCGATAGTGGCGTGTAAAACCCTGCGCGGGCCGAATGTATGGAAAAATGAAAATCCGCGCCTTGCCGTGGCCGCCAAAACCTATTTCGCCCCCATGGAAGGCATGTTCAAGTGGGCGGTGCGCCTCGGGCTCCTGCATCAAGGCTATTATGGCCAGGGCCGCGCCAAAACGGAAGTGAATGTAATCCGCATTGGCGATGTCTGCATTCTCACCGCCCCCGGCGAACTCTACCCCGAAATCGTGCAGGGCGGCGTCGAGGCCCGCGCCGGGCGTGATTTCGATATTCTCCCGCAGGAAGTGCCGCCCCTGCGCGAGGAAATGGAGAAAAAAGCCTCCATGGCCTTTGTGATTGGCCTGGCCAACGACGAAATCGGGTATATGATTCCCAAGAGCCAATGGGACGCCGTGCCCCCCTGGACCTATGGCGATGAAGACCAGTATGGCGAAGAAAACAGCGGCGGCCCCGATATTGCCGTCACCTACCACCACGAGGCCCTGGCTTTGCTGAAAAAAATGAACGCATCACTTCCCTGACCCCGCAAGGAAATTCTTTCTGTGGCACGGTCAAGCCCGTCTCCGGGCATGGCCGTGGAGACATTCACGGTCTCATACAAACGATTCACTTGAGTGCCGCAACCATACACCCCGTACGTTTGAGATTTAATAAGGGAAGGTAACGGCATCAATAGGAATGGGGCCTGTTTTGGGAATCAACCATTCGCCGGCGCTTGACCAGTACCATTTTCCGCACTTACTTCCCCGAATGGCGTGTTTTTTTAATTCGGAATCGCAATGAGTCCTTTGTTTTTTGGGTTCGTTTCGCGTTGCGTTCGGCGTCATGCTTGGCGACCAGCTTGGCGAATTCATTGCGTGGAACCTGGTGAAGCAGTTGACGGAGTGGAACACCAATGCAAACTAATTTGCAAATATGATTTCTCCTGTCCCCAATTGGCATCATATATTCATGCCCGTATTTAATTAGAATTCCTGGATTGTCAGTTTCCAATACATCAAATCTAATGGATTGGAAAAGAAGTCGCTTTTCAATGGAAAAGTCATGGCTAAGAAGGAACGGGGAAATGCAGCAACAATTGGCGCTGAAGGACGCGTCGGTTGAAGTCGCGCTCGCGGAGTGGCGTCGCAAGGCCGCCAACGCCTTGATGGTCGCCAGTACCATAGTCTATCTGCCTGTGGCGATCATGTTTGCTGTTGGCCAGGGGCCGCCGGTCGCCTGGCTGGTAAGACTGATTGCTGTTTTGGGCTACGGGGTCGTTTTGGTTGATACCTTGCTTTGGCGTGTTGATTACCGTGCCCGCGCATGGATAAACCTCACCACCGCCTACGTGCTGGCGGTTGTCGGGGTGATAGCCGTTCCCCAAGGTCCCTTCGTGCGGACCATCCCGGTGGTCATTCCATTCACTGCAATCGTGTTCTTCGGCAAGCGGGCGGGGCGCATTGCGGCGGGGATCAGCATTCTGGTCCTCTTGTTTGTCCCCCCGATGAGCACCCTGCCAAGTCTGCTGGGAATCCTCACCACCGAACAAACAAGGGCCTCGGCATTGCCGCATGTCATCTGGTTCCAGGGAATCGCCATGACGGCGATCCTGCTGGGAACCATGGTCCTTTTGGACCGATTCCACGATTTCCTCATGCGGTCGTTGACCGACCGGATCGCGGCCTATCAGAAACTCCAGGACGAGGTGCGGGAGCGCCGGCGACTGGAGGACGAAGTTGCCCGCGCCACGGATGAGGAACGGCGCCGGCTGGGCCAGGAAATTCACGATGGCGTCTGCCAGCAGCTTACGGCCGCGCTCCTGCGTACCGAAGCGCTCACGCGATGGATAGACCCCGCCCAACCTGCCGCGGAAAAAGAACTCTCCGAACTCTCGGCGGTGCTCGAGGAGACAATCGAGGAGGCGCGCGCGGTCGCGCATGGATTGTGCCCGTTAGACTCCGATGCGGATGCGCTCGCGGCCGCCTTGCGCGCACTCGCTGATCGGGTTCAAAATGCGTCCGGCATTGCCTGTGCGTTTGAGACGGCGGGCGACGTGGCCGTTGCCGACAAGGCCATGGCAAACCATCTTTACCGAATCGCGCAAGAAGCGGTTGCCAACGCGGTCAAGCATGCGCATGCCACCAAAATTTCCGTGACGTTGCGAAAAGGCGAGCTTGGGCTGCTTCTGGAAGTGGAAGACGACGGGCGCGGTTTGCCGGGCACGAATGACGGTTCCGGCATGGGGCTTCGCATCATGTCCCACCGGGCACAAATGATAAACGGCAACC
>CAYXPO010000751.1:0-2755 GCA_964466925.1 uncultured Nitrospirales bacterium | reverse complement strand
CATTAAGTACGAGGGTAGTTTCAAGACACGCTATGGGGTGTAAATGTTTGAATGCCGGTGGGACAACACCGCCGCGTTGAAGGCGAACCTGGTGTTGATTCATGTCTTCGGTGAATATTGCGGACGCTATGAAGAAACCGCCGGGGTGTTCAACGCGGGCGGGATTTGCGTCCACAGTTATGACCAACGGGGCTTCGGCCGTTCCCCGGGCCGCCGCGCCTATATCAACCGTTTCGACACCTTGTTGGAAGACCTGGACGATTATCTGGCGCACATTCAGCCGAAACTCGACGGCACGCCGTGGTTCATGATGGGGCACAGCATGGGCGGGCTGGTGCTGGCCCGTTACGCGCAAACGCGCACAGTGACGGCGAACGGGTTGATATTCAGCAGCCCCTTCCTGGCATTCAGCGAGGACCTCCCTAAATTTCTGTTGACCATTTCAGGATTTCTTGGGAAATACCTGCCGTGGATGCCGGTGGGCAATGTGGACACTTCCCGGTTGTCGCGCGATCCGGCGGTGGTGGCCGCGGCGGATGTGGACCCGCTGTCCTTCCATGGACGGGTGCGCGCGCGGACGGGTTCACAATTTCATGAGGCCATTCTGCAACTGGATGCCGCGTATGACCGGATAACCCTGCCGGTATACGTCGTGCATGGATCCGACGACAAAGTGGTGTCGAATACGGGCAGCCAGAGGCTCTATAAGCACTGTGCGTCACCGGACAAGTTCTTCAAGATGTACGAGGGCGGCTATCACGAACTCTGGAACGATCTGGACAAAGAAGCGGTGCTGACGGGCATGCGCGATTGGATGCTCGCGCATTGCTGACAACAATGAATTGATGTATAGTGTGGGCGTGGTGTTTAGTTGTTTATGGAGGCAGCGGTATGAACATCGAATTGGGGCGAAACCGGCTTGTTTCCCGGGGCATATTCCTTTGTGTAATGCTGTCCGGGCTTTTTCTGGGCATGCTTTCGCATGCGGAAACCAAAGGCGATTGCGAAGCCAATTATCTGATCGCGTTGGAAAACGATACCGACAACGATTTGCTCACCGATGCGGAGGAAAACGCACTGGGGAGCAATCCGGGCATTCAGGATGAAAACAGCAATGGATTCCCGGATGGAAAAGACCTTGCGGAAACGCTTTCCTCGGAAATCGCGGCCTTGGATTCGTTCACCGGATGGTTTGCGCCTCCCGACACGCAATTCGAACCTGGGGTCGAGGAAAATCTGCCCAACGACCGGATTTACACCCTTTACATTGATTACGGTTTGGATTGCCAGTGGGTTGCGGCGGCGTGCGAGATTGGCGTGACCATCGGTGAACTGATAGTCGTTAACCCGGCGCTGCATGCTTCCTGGGAAGAGGGTTTCTCCATTCCTCTGGATGCCTGGCACTACATGCAACATGGTTCCTTTTCCTATCTGTCAAATAAGGGATGTGATCCCGAACGCGAAGGACGCGTGGATGTTCTGGGATTGATGACCGTCTTGCACACCACCATTGAAGGGCAAGTGGAAGGGATGACGGAAGGTCAGACCGAAGGCGAAGGGGCCGAAGAAGGCGCCATCGAGGGGGAAGGAACACCGGAAGAAGGTCAGGGGGAGGGTCAAGCCGAAGGCGAGGGTCAGGCGGAAGGCGCTGTTGAAGGCGAGGGTTCCGAAGAAGGGCAAACCGAAGGCGAGGGTCAGGCGGAAGGCGTTATTGAGGGAGAGGGTTCTGAAGAGGAAGGCCAAGCCGAAGGTGAAGGTGAAGGGATCGAGGAAGGCGCGCCTGTAGAAGGTCAGCTGGAGGAGGGGCAAACAGAAGGCGGGGAAGAAGGCTTTTCGTCCGAAGGAGAAGAACGTATTCACTCGGCGGATCAGAATGGCGATCATCAATTAAGCCTGTCGGAATTATTGCGGGTTATCCAGTTTTTCAATTCCGGCGGTTATCACTGTGATCCGTTGGGGGAAGATGGATATGCCGCAGGAGATGGAGATCGGGACTGCCCCCCCCACTCCTCGGATTATTTTCCGCAGGACTGGCACATCACCTTGCCGGAGCTTCTCCGGCTCATCCAATTTTATAATTCCTGCGGGTATCATGTGTGCCCCACGGGCGAAGATGGTTTCTGCCCCAAGGGATGCTGAAATGGGGCCGGGGAAATCCCTTGGAACAAGAGCTTTCCCCGGTGTCCCATCCATTCGCCTATGATTTCCGCGTCTTGCGCGTAATAACCGTTCCCATAAGGCCCGCCAATACTATCAGACCTATCCAGCCCGCGGCAGGCACCTGGGCAATTTCGCCTTGCAGGTAGGTCAAACCCAGCGACATGGCGGTGATGCGGTCCGTCACGGGATTGTAGATAACGCTGGTGTAGGCTTGATGGCCGCCGGGGTCCAGGGTTTTTTCAATCACGCCCGTGGCCGGATTGACCAATTGCACGCCGCCGGCCATTCCCCACCCCAAGGCGCCGCCAATAACCAGCTGGCCCGCCGCGGTAATGCCCGAAACGCCGCCATTGAAATACATGCCGGGGCTGCCGATTAGGGTGCCGGCCACGGCCCAATCAAGCGTGGTATGCGTGGTGTACGCCTGGATAAGGGCGGCCACACTGAAGGAACGCAGTTCGAGGCTGGCGGCATCCATCACATACACGCGCCCATGGGCGCGATCCACGGTAATGGCGGCGGAATAGCCGGGCTTTTGCACCACGGTGTCGCCTTTGACGGGCGGTTTGCGCACCACGGGCACGGGGGCCGCCTT
>CAYXPO010000750.1:0-2756 GCA_964466925.1 uncultured Nitrospirales bacterium | reverse complement strand
GCCAATCATGAAAAGGACAACGCCACCACCCGCCAATTGAATGATGCGTTTGTGAGCCTGGAATTGGCCAAGCGTGAGTTCTTCGCCCAGCCGCAATACAACAACCGCGTGTTTTATGTGCACAATTTCGGCATGATGCAATGGACCTACGGCGATGCCGAACCCGTGAACGGCCTTCCCGGGTATGCCGCGCACACCGTGCCGCTGCCCGGCGATTATCCCGGCTACACCCCGTGGCCCGGGGGCAATCCCGATTACAATTCCCCGCTCGAAGCCCTGATTGATCTGGACATTCACCTCACCCAGGAAGGCTACCAGATTTTGATTCAACGGTGCATAGACCAGTTTGCCGCCACGTGGCTGAGCTATCCGCGGGTGATCGAAATCCTGCCAATGCCCGGGAAAGCCGCCGAAGCCCACTTTCAAGTCACCTTCAGCGAAGACGTGACGGGAGTGGACGCAACGGACTTCACCGCCGCGTCGGGAAAGATGACGCACCCGATTATCTCGGTAACCGGTTCGGGCGCCGTCTACACGGTTGCCACGAGCGCTTCCGGGGCCACAGGCCCGGTGCGGCTTGCCGTGGTGGATGACGGCACGATTGTGGATGGTGACGGTCATCCGCTGCAAGGAGAACTGGACGGCGGGTATGCGGTGAACGGCCCGATGTTTTATGACAATCCGCAGCCCCCCGCGTCCGATGATTTCGAGGCCGCGCTTCGCTTTTTCAACATCGCCACCGGACCTTACCAGGAATTCCTGGGCGGATTCAGTTTCAATCCGGCGGTGTGCGACTCGAACGGCGGCATTACCAGCATTGACCCGCTGGTGATCAATGGCAACGGCTTGTTGGACAGTTTTGAATTCGCGGTCATCAAACGGTGCCTGGACGATGATACGCTGGACCTGAGCGCGTCGGGCGGCGTCACCCACAGCCTTGTACAAGACGCCTGGGACAACAATTTTGCGCACATGACGGTTAATTGCGGCGGCGCGGATGGCCTGCTGCAATTCGTGCTGCCGGGAACCAACACCTTCCTCGCGGGGCTTATGACCCTCGGCGATACGCAATCCGCCGCCCTGCCGGTCATGTTGTTGACGGCGCTCTGCGCGGTCCGCGAATTTCCTCCCACGGTGACGCATGTGACCGCCCCCAACCAAAAAGACTACATCCTTTTGCCGCAATACCTGGGCTTGAATGGCGACGCCGACGGCGATGGGTTCACCAACCGCCAGGAATACGACTATTTTGCCCCGGGCGGGCGCGATGCCTATTTGGATGCCGTGCTGAATCCCAATATTGTGCCGGAAAGTACGGAAGGGGAAGGCGGCGGGGAGGGTGAAGGGGAAGGCGGGGGCGGCGAAGGAGAGGGGGAAACCGAAGGCGAGACCCCGGCAGAGTTGGATTTCTGCGCCATTATGGACGATATCTACAACACCACCCAGATGGAGATTATGGCGCCCCTGTTGGACCTGCTGGGGGATGACGCCTCCTTAATCAGTTTGATTCTGTGCGATGTCGCCGACCTGAATGGGCCGTTTGTGGACACCGACACTCCTCCAGATGGCAGCCCGGATATGCCCGGCCCCAATGGCATGCTCGATGGCGCCTACGAACTCAATGTCATCGCGGAACTAATCAACAACTCCGCGCGCTACGCGGAATTGCCCAGCGGAACGGCGTCCGGCCAAGGGTACGCCGGGGTGGACCCGGTGGCCGTGGCCTCCGCCTATGCATTCAATTACAGCGCCTTGTATGATCCGTTGGAAGCCCTCCTGCCGGTGATACCCATCCTTGTGCAAAATTTGGCGCATGTGACGCTTACGGAAGAGCAAACGGAGGAAATCCTCAGCCTCTTCCCGAATCTACTGTCCATCCTCGCGGGGTATGCCACGTTGGGGGATGTGGATTCCCTCTCCATCGTGCTGTTCCTCACGGATCTGCTGCATGACTTCGCCCCCGCCCTGCCCACCACCGGGGACGGATTCATCACCCTGAACGGCATCCTGGGGCCGAACGGAGACGCGGACGGCGATGGATACACCAACCGGCAGGAATACACTTATTTCACCACGGAACACATTGAGGAACCGGACTGCAAGAAATGCGCGAAGACCTTTGATTGGACAGACCCCAAGACCTATATCCGCGCCGTTCTGAATCCACGCATCAGTCCCGCCTTTCCTGAAGGCATGCGTGACTTTTGCAAAACCATGAATGACATCTATGCCACGGCCCAATCGGAAACGCTGGCGCCGTTGTTGGACTTGCTGGGCGATGACGCCTCGCTGATCTCGCTCATTTTGTGCGATACGGCGGATTTGAATGGCCCCTTCGTGGACACGGACACGCCGCCGGATGGCAGTCCGGACATGCCAAGCCCCAATGGCATGCTGGACGGCGCGTATGAATTGGGCGTGATTGCGGAACTGATCAATTTCCCCGGAAGGTACGCCGGTCTGGCAAGTGGTTCCTTGTCCGGGCAAGTGGCCGCGGGCGTGGACGCCGCCCTTGTGGGGCCGGCTTTTGAGGCCAACTACCTCGCGCTTTATGCACCCTTGGAATCCCTGTTGCCGGTATTGCCGATTATCGTGCAAAACCTGGCCCATATCACCCTGACCGAGGACCAGACCGAGGAAATCCTCAGCCTGTTCCCCAACCTGCTCTCAGTATTGGCGGGGTATGCCACGCTGGGGGATGCGGATTCGCTCTCCGTGGTGCTGTTTCTTACGAATCTGTTGCACGACTTCGCCCC
>CAYXPO010000749.1:0-2758 GCA_964466925.1 uncultured Nitrospirales bacterium | reverse complement strand
ACCACCGTTTCAATGCGCTCATCGAGCCGGATACGCAGGAAGTCTGCATGGAGCACATACTCCTTCAAGGGGTGGCGTTGGACTTGTTTGAGCAGCGCGGGGCTGTTCAGGTCCGGGGCGCCGTCCACTTCCAATTGCACCACGGCATGTTCGCCAAAGCGCCCCTGCAGGAGCTTGTCGAACACTTTGGTGTTCACCGTGATATGGAGCGGGTCCTGGCCGCCGCCATACACCACACCCGGGATCAGGCCTTTCACGCGCGTCTGGTGCGCCGGTCCTTTTCCCTTGCCCTCACGCTTGCTTACCGATAGATTCTGCAGTTCCATTGCTTTGTTCGCCTCCGGCCGGTCTTAGTTTGCGTCAAACAGGCTGCTGACCGACTCATCCTTGTGAATTCTGCGAATCGCTTCCCCAATCAACGGCGCCAGGGACAATACCTGGAACCGGGGATTGGACGCCACCTCGGGCGCGAGGGGAATCGAGTCGCTTACCAAAACTTCTTCCAACACTGAATTATTAATATTGTCCAAGGCCGGGCCGCTCAGCACGGGGTGCGTCGCGCACGCGCGGACGCTTAGTGCGCCGAATTCCTTCAGCGCCCGCGCCGCTTTCACCAGCGTGCCCGCCGTGTCAATCATGTCATCCAGGATCAGCGTGTTCTTGCCTTCCACATCGCCAATCACGTTCATCACTTCCGATACATTCTCTTTCGGGCGCCGTTTTTCCACGATGGCCAGCGGGACGCCCAGGCGGCTCGCAAATTCCCGCGCCCGGCCCACGCTGCCCACGTCCGGGGCGATGACCGCCAGGTTTTCCTGCAACCCCCGCGAAATCAGCTTGTTCGCGAAGACCACGTCCGCCGCCAGATGATCCAGGGGAATGTCGAAAAAGCCCTGGATTTGGCCGCAATGCAAATCCACCGTCAGCACGCGGTCCGCGCCCGCCGCCGTAATCAGATTCGCCACCAGCTTCGCCGTTATCGGCACCCGGCCCTTGTGCTTGCGGTCCTGCCGGGCGTACCCGAAATACGGCAGCACCGCCGTCACCCGCTCCGCCGAAGCCCGTTTCGCCGCATCCACGAGAATCAGCAGTTCCATCAAATGATGGTTCACGGGCGGGGAGGTGCTATTGATTAAAAACACATCCCGCCCGCGGATATGTTCATCCACCTGAACCCGTATCTCGCCGTCGCTGAACTGGCTGACGATCACTTTGCCGGGATCCGTGCCAATATACGCACAAATCGCCTGCGTCAGGGCTTTTGAACCGTTTCCGCTGAATATTCTCAAATCATTCATGTGTGTCACCGTCCGCTGCACTCCCGGAACCCCGTGGGAACACGGTGTTCCTCCTTTCTCCTGCGTCGTTCACACCGAATAAAACATGGCTGGGGCGGATGGACTCGAACCACCGAAATGCCGGTACCAAAAACCGGTGCCTTACCGACTTGGCGACGCCCCAACAGCCCGGCGCTCCGTTCCGCGCGCTTCATTTCCCGCCGTTTGCACGGAATCACGGAAAGGGTGCCTGGAACCGATGCACAGGGATAGCCGGGTAAGTATAGCAATCTCCCGATTTCCAAGTCAATTAACGGCCAATAATCCGCCGGGGGTACATTTTCCGGGCGGGCCGTTTTTTGCTATAGTGGCGGTTCTTGCACGCCGAAGGAGACTGAAATGCAGGCTGAAATCGTCATGATTGGCACGGAATTGCTGTTGGGGCAGGTCCAGGACACCAACGCCACGTTCATGGCCCAAGTCCTGGCGGAACACGGCATCAATCTGTTTTGGAAAACCACGGTGGGGGATAACCGGGCCCGCATCCTCGAAGCGCTGGAACGCGCCCTCGGCCGCGCGGAGGTGGTTCTGTGCAGCGGCGGCCTGGGCCCCACCGAAGATGATATTACCCGGGAATGCGTGGCCGAGTTGTTGAACCGGCCCCTGGAATATCATGAGGAACTGTTTCAGGCCATCCTGCAACGCTTCGCCCATGCCCGGGCCAAAATCACGGACAACAACAAGAAACAGGCCCGGTTGCCCCGGGGCGCCTCCGCCATTCCCAATCCCCATGGGACCGCCCCTGGAATTTTAGTGGAGGACGCCCGGGGGATCCTCCTGTGCATGCCGGGGGTCCCTTCCGAACTCAAGCCCATGCTGACCGATGAAGTCATTCCCTATCTGCGCCGCCGATTTGGTATTGCCGGCGTGCTGCACTATCGGGTGCTCAAGGTCTGTGGGATGGGCGAATCCCGGGTGGATAGCCTTATCGGGGACCTTATTAACGCTCACAGCAATCCCACCATCGGGCTGCTGGCTTCGCTTGATGCGGTCCGCATCCGGATTGCGGCCCGCGCGGAGACCATCGCCGCCGCCAATGCCCTCATTGATCCGGTTGAAGCGGCGATACAGGCACGTTTGGGCGGTCTCATCATGGGGAAAGACGACGATACCCTTGAAGATGTGGTCAACCGGCTTCTATGCGAAAGGAGATGGACGCTGGCGGTATTTGAAACCGAAACGGGCGGGGCGCTCAGTCAACGGCTTGCCGCGATTCATGCGGCCTCGTTTGCCGGCGCACGTGTGGTGCCGCACCCCAATCTGGAAGGGGTATCCCCCGAAGATTTTGGACTTGACTTCGCCCAGCGCCTTTTGGTAGAGTTCAAGGCTACTTGTGTTCTGGCCCTCATTGCCGATAGCGAGGCGCACCGCACTGCGGCGGTGTTTGTCTCCCCGGAAGGAACCAAACGCTGGGATATCGG
>CAYXPO010000748.1:1150-2764 GCA_964466925.1 uncultured Nitrospirales bacterium | reverse complement strand
GGGGGCCTTCGCTGAATGGCGTATCGAACTCCACGGGGCTGCCGGATACCTGGAGTGAAACGGAAAATATCGTCTGGAAACGGGAATTGCCTTCCTGGAGCGGCAGCACGCCTGTAATTTGGGGGGATCGCATTTTTTTGACCTCGCCTTCAAAAGTGGAGGAAAACGCCGCTGCCGATTCCAAGGAAACAGAAGCCGGCGGCCCCACAATTCTCCTGATCTGCCTTTCAAAGCCGGACGGGGCGATTCTTTGGGAGCATGAACTCGACACCGGCAATCAGGTCCACCTGAAAGGGAACCATTCGTCCCCGTCGCCGGTCACGGACGGCACGCATGTATGGGCCGTCACCGGCAATGGCACGGTAACCGCCTTGACGATGGAAGGCGCGGTGGTGTGGTCAAAAAATCTCCAGAAAGAGTATGGGGCGTTTGGTATAAACTTCGGGTATGCATCTTCCCCCTTGTTGTATAAGGAAATGCTTGTCATTGAAGTAATCCAGGGCTATACCACCGATGATCCATCGTATGTGATGGCGTATGACAAGCTGACCGGAAAGGTACTGTGGCGGGTGGAGCGTCCCACGGACGCCGTCCTGGAATCCCCGGATGCCTATACCACGCCCACCGTGCTGCACCTTGATGACAAGGATCAGATCATCGTCTCCGGCGGGGATTACGTCACCGGGCATGATCCCGGCTCCGGAAAGGAACTGTGGCGGGGCGGCGGGTTGAATCCAAGAAAGTTTGATCGAAACCGCATCGTTGTTTCTCCCCTGGCGGTGGACAACATGATTTATGCCGCCGCCTGCAAAAAGCCCGTTGTGGCGTACCGTGCGGGCGGCACGGGCGATTGCACCGCCACCCACCTCGCTTGGACATGGGACAAGGCCTATGCGCCGGATGTGCCCACGCCCGCATGCGATGGCGCCTTTTTTTACATGCTCAACGATCAAGGCGTAATCACCTGCCTCAACGCCAAAACCGGTGAAGTGGTCTGGGGGCCTGAACACACCGCCCGGGGCATCGTAAGCGCTTCGCCTCTTCTGGCGGACGGCAAAGTCTATTTCACAAACGAGGAAGGCGTGACCACGGTGCTTGCGGCAGGTCCATCCTACAAACGGATCGCCACCAACACCCTGCCTTGTAATGGGGGCAAGGCCCTGTCCTCTTTCGCCGTTTCGGGAAACCGCCTCTACCTCCGGATGCCCTCGCATCTCTACTGCATCGGGAAAAAATAGCGGTGTTATCCATTCAATTGACACTGTAAAACACGGGCGAGGGCGCGGGCCAGAAAAAGATCGGGATAAAGACGTTCGGAATACCAGAGGCTGGAGAAATACAGGCCGATGGGCGATGCCGGGCAATACGCGCCACATTGTGTGCGTTCAATGAGAAACCGGAGGGCGCGATCACGGGCGGGTGCATCAATATGGGGTGCGAGCGCGGCCAAGGCAAGCGACGTCTCTTCAATGGAGGAAGGGACGTTTGGAGCGCCGCCCCATCCCCCGTCCGCGTTCTGCGCCCGAAGGAGCCACGCGATACCGGAAGCAGCAAGGGCCGCGTTCCCCGGCAACGAGGCCCGCCCAAGACCTTCCAAGACCCGCGCCGTTCCAA
>CAYXPO010000748.1:0-1140 GCA_964466925.1 uncultured Nitrospirales bacterium | reverse complement strand
GATTCTCTTGGCGTGGAGCGGCCTGGTTGCCGAACCAGAGGGGAACCCAGGAACCATCGGGTTTCTGTGTTTTGGCGAGATAGGCCAGCGCGCGGCGGGTGGCGCGGTCAAGCCGGGAGGCAAGCGAAGGAAGCCGGGGGGCCCAGACCGCGAATGCCGCCAGCGCATGCGCGGTAATATCGGGACAGCTGCGATCGAAAGGGAGATTGGACCAGCCACGGCAGAAAGTGGGGATGCCGCCATCGCGGTTCTGAAGATCAAGCAGCCACGTAATCCCGGCGCAGGCCGCCTCACGGCATGCGGAAGAATCGCCGAGGCGGTGCAGCGCGCACAGGGCGCCTGCGGTGTCATCCGCGTCAGGCACGGCGCCGGACAGCGAAGTCCATCCCCATCCGCCGGGATTCGCCTGGGTGAAGGGATGCCGGTCCCGTTGTTGAACGCCAAGGAGATAATCCAGGGTCTTTTCGCGCCAGCCTTCCGGGCAAACGGCGGCGGGTTCCTCGGTGATCGCTTGAACGGCAAGGCTGGTTGTCCAAGAACGCAAATCCGTGTCGATGGGCCATCCGCCATCGGGCCGCTGGCCGTGTTCAAGAAAATCGAGGCAGGCGGCCACCACGGGACAGTCCGTTTCGCCCGCAGCCATCAAATTCACCGCGACAAAGGCGGTCAGGGGAATTGCCTCAAGGAAACCGCCGGACGCGGGCTGCATGCGTTGGAGTACGCGCAAGGCGGGGCCGGCGCTGCGTTCGCGCAACCAGC
This sequence comes from uncultured Nitrospirales bacterium, assembly GCA_964466925.1. GTDB lineage: Bacteria > Hydrogenedentota > Hydrogenedentia > Hydrogenedentales > CAILVY01 > CAILVY01. The sequence continues at coordinate 381 of CAYXPO010000748.1, read as the reverse complement.
GCAGGGGTGCAAGGGCCACCGGACACTTTCGATGCCGCGCCAGTCCGATGGCGATAAGCGCGGGCAGGGCATAACTGACCACGGGCAGACGAAGCCATTTGTAGAACTGGTGGGGGAACCGGGCGGCCTCGAAGGGCAAGGACAGTACCCATTGCCAGGCACCGGGCTCCGGACCCAACAATCCGCTATGGGCGCATACGGAAAGAATGGGGGCGGAAAAAGTCCGGTCCGCTCCATAGAACCCGGACACAGCGGCGGCAATCCGTTCCGGGGCAAGCCCGCCCGCTCTTGCGTCAAGCCATGTGCGCGCCCGGTGTCCCGCTGGGGTGTCACCTTCATTGGCGGCCTTGAGGGCGCAAAACGCCAGAAGCGATGTAGCCA
>CAYXPO010000747.1:0-2771 GCA_964466925.1 uncultured Nitrospirales bacterium | reverse complement strand
CAATATAGATCGTTTTTTTGAAAGTGTTGAACCGGTAACACTTCAACGGTTATTTTTTCTTCAGCGGGTTCCCGTGTTCGATCTTTGCGTAGGCTTGTTTGAAGTCGAAACCGGCCTTGCTGCCGTCCGCAAGCGTATACCGGTCCGCTTTCCACGTCGGGCTTTGCTCATTGTGGCATTTCTTGCAGGCGGCCTCGTCGGGATGGCCAATCTTGTCTTCCGGTTTGGCCGTTTTATCGCCCGACTTGAATTTCTTTGCTTCCGCGGTATGGGCGGAAGCGGGGCCATGACAGCTTTCGCACTGCACTCCGTCTGTCATCTGAATTTTTTCCGGCGCTTTCCCGGCGGCGGCATCATACCCCGTCACATGGCATTTCAGGCATTCCGGGGCTTCCGCCGGGGCTTTGGCGAGATTGAGTTTTTGCGCCGCCGCTTTGGCTTCTTCCGTGTTTAATGTCTCAATGGCCTTGGCATGAGGGGAATTTTTCCATTTGGTCCACGCTTCCCCCTCGTCTTTTTTGTTGTGACAGATTTTACATTGGCCGTTGCCAACGTAGGTGGCGTCCTCCGCGAACGCGCCGCCCGCCACGATCAGGGCAAATGCAAACAAGCCAAGTAAACATACACTGGTTTTTTTCATGGTGCGACCCTCCTGTTGTTTCCGTTACTTTCCATGGGGTAATCGTTGTTCCATTGCTTATGATATCCGGTACGGCCGGTAAAATCCATTCTGTGCGGCTCACTTGGTTGCGGTGGTGGCCGGAGTTTTTGCAGTCTCGGGGACCCGGGTTCCCGGAAGCGCGTCCGGAAACTTCTTGTCCTCATGGCAGACGGTGCAGTCCGGGTCTTTTCCAAGCCCCTTCGGGTGGCAGCCCGCGCAATCGGTGTCCTTGTGGGATTCACTCAAGACCAGACCGGTCTTTGAATGGTCAAATTTTTCCGGGAACCAATCGGACGGATGGCACGTGATGCACTCCTGTTTGAGCCCGGAAAAGTCCTTGCCTTTCGTGTGGCATTTGGCGCAGCTTATGCCGTCATGGGCGGTGTTCAACATGAACGAGGTTCGTTTGCCATGATCAAACGGGGGCGCTTCGTGGTCGAGGTGGCACTTGTCGCATTTGTCGGAAGTATCATGGCATTGGGCGCAATCCTCATGAGGATCTTGCCGCACATGTTTTTGGGGAGACTCGGGATCGTGGCAGCGGCTGCAATTTTCTTTCCGGTGGCAGTCGGCGCACCGTCCGCCAAATTGATCCACATGGTCTTTGTGATGAAAGGTGACCATCGTCCCTTCCTGCAGATTGGGAGTGGGGAAGACCCTTTTATCGGGAACGGCCACATTGGGATGAAGCCGCCCCGTGATATCCGTGGGGTCGGGCATCACCACGGGTTCGCCGGGTACCCGCTTGGCGTGGCAGATTACGCAGTCGGTGGTATGACTCCATTCCCGGTGACAGGACATGCATTGGCGGTGGTAGGCACCCTTGAGGCCGGGTTTTCGGAGGTTTTCCTGTTTGGGAACGACGTCATGACAGGTGCGGCACGCCGTGACGTTGCCGCCGGTGTTATGATGGTGGCATACGCCGCAGCCGTCGGACATGGCTTCCATTTTCGCGTGGAGGCCGTGGGGAAACACGACCGGCACATACAACTCGGAAATCTGGCCGATGGTGACCACGTCAGGCGGGGTGGCTTTCGCCGTATCCCCCGGGTCCGCGATGCGCGTCCGCATGCACCGGTGCACCGGAATCAAATCGTTGTTGCTGGGAGTGTTGCTGGAATGACAGGCGGAGCAGTCCCCGGCCGTTTCCTTGTTCATGGGTTCCTCCGCGGCGCACCACGCGGTCCCGGCCAGAACGAGAATGAAGAAGAATACTTGGGCGTTATAAAGCATCGGGTTCCGTCCGTATGGGCAAGGTTTCACGCAGGGGAAGGGATGCTTCCGCCGGTGCGGGTTCGGTGCACGGGAGGATGGGAAATACGGTAACACATACCCGGTAGGTGAGCATCAAGGTGGAAATCAGCCCCGCGGTGACCATGATTTCAATTACGCTGGGGAAGTAGGCGGTTTGGGCATACGGCGGTTGGAAGGCGGTGAGAAATACGTTAATACGGTTAAGTACAACCCCCAGTACCACCAGTGTGGCGGCGGTGAACAGCCCAACCGGGGAGTTGCGCACCCCCTTGTTGAGCAACAGAAGGAACGGCAGGAGAATGCCGCCGCCGGTTTCCACGAGGAACAGAATCGAGGCGGTGCGGTTGAGGGTGAAGGCGGTATAGGCGTCCCGGATAAGGAAGTCCATCCCTTTCGCAATCATATACCCGCCGAGCGCAATCAGGATAAAGCGGCTATACGGCCCCAGTAGGTGCATTTCCGGTTTTCCGCGAAAACTCCAGGAGGCCAGCAGTGATTCAAACACCACCATGGCGAACCCCACTGTAACGGCGGACATCAGGAAGAGGAGCGGCAGGATGGGGGTGTACCAAAGGGGGTTAACCTTGTAGGGGGCGATGAGCAGGAGCGAACCGAGGGAAGATTGGTGCATGCAGGACAACACCACGCCCGCCACGATGAACAGAAACATGACCTTGCTCATAATGCCTTGTGCGAAGCGCAGAAGTGTTTCAAGGGGCTGGTTGAAGGCGCGCAGCAGGCCGGGAAGCCGCACTTTTCCGATAAAACGTTCACAAACAATCGGGATAAACTCGATGTAGAGGACATTCAGGTAAATCATGACGCACATGGCGACTTCGAAGAGCACCGAGTTGCC
>CAYXPO010000746.1:0-2775 GCA_964466925.1 uncultured Nitrospirales bacterium | reverse complement strand
CCGCGGTTTCCAAGGCTTCCGCGCCGTGACTCGCCGCCATGACGGTGTATCCGTAGGTGCGCAGCACGTCACAGACGATATCGCGCGCCTGCGGATCGTCTTCCACCACCAGCACGGTTTCATTGCCGCGGATCGCGGCGTCCGCCCCGGCCGTTGGCGCCGCCGGACTGACCGCCGCATCCACGCGCGGCAGATACACCCGGAACGTGGTGCCGTTCCCTTCCTCGCTGGTGAACCAAATCCCGCCCTCATGCTGCTTCACGATTCCGTACACCGTGGCCAGCCCAAGGCCGGTTCCCTTGCCGATTTCCTTCGTGGTGAAAAACGGCTCGAATACATGCTGCCGGATGTCCTCCGTCATGCCGCATCCTGTGTCACTCACCGCCAGCATCACATAGGGACCGCCGGAAATCCCTCCGTGCCGCCGCGCATAACTCTCCTCCAGATACACATTCGCGGTTTCAATGGTCAACACGCCGCCCTTCGGCATCGCGTCCCGCGCATTGACCGCCAAATTGATGATGATTTGCTGAATCTGCGAGGCATCCGCCAGAACATTCCCCAGGGCGGGATCCAGATTGGTCACCACCTGAATGTCCTCTTCAATCAGGCGCCGCAGCATTTTCTCGAATTCCGAGACCACCTGGTTCAGATTGATGGTGTTCATTTCGAGCACCTGTTTGCGCGCGAAGGTCAGGAAGCGGCGGATCAGGTCCCGCATGCGTTCCGAAGCGTGCCGGATTTGCTGGAGGTCCGAATACAACGGATCGTCTTTCTTCAGCCGCAACAGGGCCAGATCGGTATAGCCCATGATCGGCGAGAGGAGATTGTTGAAATCATGCGCGATGCCGCCCGCCAGACGCCCGATTGACTCCAGCCGTTGTGCCTGTCGAAGCTGGTCCTCCAAATGTTTTTGCTGGGCCTCCGCCCGTTTGCGCTGGGTGATGTCTTCTATCATCGCCACGAAATAATCCGGGCTCCCGTCGTCCTTGCGGACACACAGGGAGGACACTTCCGCGTACAGGATCGCGCCATCCTTGCAGATGTACCGCGTTTCCACGGCGTTCCCCTCCGGGCCGCCCGCCAGCATGTTCTCGTACAGGGCCAGTTGCGCGGCGGCGTCTTCCTCCGGGAGGAGACTGCGCAGGGTCAGCGCTTCCAATTCCTCGCGTTGATAGCCCAGGAGCGTGCAGAACTTGTTGTTGACCGCAATCCAGTGCAAGTCCGGGGTTACAATCGCCACACCGATCAAGGGAAGTTCAAAATACGCGCGGAAGCGTTCTTCACTGCGCCGCAGGGCCGCCTCTTGCTTCTTCCGGAGGGTGATGTCCCGTATGAAAATAGCCAGGCGCGCCACCGCGCCCGTGCCGTCCACAACCGGGTGACACACCACCTCGAAGAAAAAGTCGCCGTAATCGGTTTCCATGAACAAGGGTTGGCCGGTTCGGATGATTTCTTCCATTTGCGCCCTTCTTATTTCGACCCGGTCCGGCGGGATCAAATCAAAAATGGATTTTCCCAACAGATCGGGTTCGGCCATGCCCAGGCTTTGAAGCATGTGCCCGTTGGCCGTCAGAAACATGCCCCGGGTATCAATGAGAAACACCCAGTCCGACGTGGCGTTCAACAGGGTGCGCAAATCTTCTTCCGCGCGGGATTGCGCTTTTTCCGCGCGCTCCCGTTCGGCAATTTCATTCACCAGCGTTTCCTTTTGCCGGGCGAACTCGGATATGAGCCGCGCCACGATCCCGAATTCCGAAGGGCTGTGGTGCAGTGCGTGGAGCGGGGCCAGGTTTCCGGTGTTCAATGCGCCCGATATGGCGTGGAGCGGGCGGGACACCCAGACCGCCAGTCCGAAATGCAGCAAAAGGAAAAACACCACGCAAAAGGTCACTCCCACCCCAAATTCCAGTTTGGCAATCTGCACCGCCTGCCGGAACAGGGGCGCGGGCACTTCCGCCGTCAACAGGGCCAGGGGCGCATTGTTCCAATCACGCAACAGATGGTGGAAAATAAACGTGCCCTCGGGCGTGGCCACGGAATTCTCGCGCAGGTTCAAATCACCCGAATCCCGGAGTGTGACCGTGCCCTTCATCAAGTCGCCCAGGGTTTGCAGAAAACTGGGATCCCAAAGCCGCGCGGCGAGAAAATACCCCTTCGGATCGGTCTTGCGCTCCGGGTCCGCGGTGGGATGGATGGTGGCGCCCCGGATTTCCACAATGCCCGCGGAAGATTTGACGAAAAAGTGGATAAACCGCACCCCAGAGAACAGGCGGGCATCCACTTCGGCGGGCAGCAGTGTTTTATCCAGGATGGCGGCGGGCAGGCGGCTGGAAAAATACACGGGGGAGAATTCCGTGTCCAGCACCCACAACGCATCGGCGTTATGCGTATTCAGGCTGTTGTCCAGATTGTTCTTCGCCCAAACCGCATCCCCCGATTTCACAAAATTCACCATCTCATCCCAGAAAGTGTAATCATTACAATATAAAAACAGGGTCCGCCCTTCCAGATGGATGAGATTGTTGAACAATTGCTGCAGTTCTTGTTCCCGGTTCTCCCGGATCATGGCCATTCCATTTACCTGCCATTGCCGTATCGCCAACAGGCTGACCAGGAACATGGCCGTCACCACCAACTGGAGTCCTAAGAGCTTTGTGCGTACCTTCATGTCCAACGACACCCTTCTGTAGCGGCCATCACTCACCCTTGTACACCACACTGTCAAGAAGGCACGCCCCCCGGCGCGCCGCCTCGCCCGCAAAACCACGCGAT
>CAYXPO010000745.1:2234-2776 GCA_964466925.1 uncultured Nitrospirales bacterium | reverse complement strand
CCAATGTCACCGGATTGGTTCAGGGCGCGGCGGAAACCCAAATTGTGTCGGCGGGCCTGGCGGTCGGCGCGATCACACAGCAATTCAGCACAACCGTGCCCGCGGGTTCCGTGATCAGCCAAAGCCCCTCTGCGGGTTCACGCGTCGTTGTGGGCAGCACCGTGTCCCTGATAGTCTCAAAGGGGCCCAATACCGGATCACAGGCGGAATATGACGCGGGCTTCGCCGACGGTTTTGCCGAAGACGATGAATATTGGCAGGGCTATGACGACAGCTACGACACCGTGAATGCCGGGCCGATTTACTACAGCGGCAGCGACATTCCCTATATTGACAATCTTACCTATGAAGCCGGGTACTGGGATGGCGTCTGGCAGGCCTATAACGACGGCTACTTCGTCGCCTATGACTATGCCTTCACCATCGGTTTCAGCGAAGGCTATGACCTTGGGTATTCCCCCCTGTGGCCAATTTTCTTCGCCGGAGATGAGCACCTTGAATACCTTGATGGCGGGTTCAGCGACGGTTACAACGACGGATTC
>CAYXPO010000745.1:0-2224 GCA_964466925.1 uncultured Nitrospirales bacterium | reverse complement strand
CGCCATGATGGATTACCGCGCGCCCCTTGATTTGTGCGTGGGCAACTATTGCACCGGCGTGGATGGCCCCGTGTACCTCTACGAATACGGCACCGACCCGAACGACTTAATCAAGAAATCCGCGCCCAGGACGCCTCGCACCAGCACGCATGCGCCCTTTGCGATTCGCAAGAACGACGCCGCGAAGGCCGAAATTCCCAACATCAGCTATCGCACCTTGATTCAGTCCGTCAAGGATGAATTGACCGTCAAACCGGCGAAATCCCCCCGGAGCGACCGGAATTTGACCCTTACCACCACCTGGCTGCAACGCGTGGACGCTTATCGCGCCCAGCTTGGCAAATAACCCCATCGCCCGGAATCTTTCATCCCCGCGCCCGGAATCCTTCCCGGTTCCGGGCGATGGTTCTTTGAAAAGACACCGCTGAATTTTCCTTGACCTCCGGCAGTAAAGCCCTTATACTAAGCGTGGATTTTTCCAAAAACTCATTTTTGCCGGATTGTGGGGAGGGTTTGAAATGAGACGCAATATGGGTTGCTTGTCAGGGTTTGGCATTTTTCTTATGCTGTCCGCATTCCTAATGGTAGAGGCGCAAATTGCTCATGCCGCATCGAGTCTTCATTATGTCAATACGGCGGACGCACTGACGGCGGGGGGCGGTGCCTCAAATACGGTTTCATTTCATGAATCCTTGGGGGTCCTTGGCCAAGAGATGGAGTATCCGAATGCCTCCTCGGCGAATTACGTGGAACATGGCGGTTTTGTGGTGACATGCGCGTTTAGTGTGGGCGGCGGCGGCGCGGAAGGGGAAGGCATTCTGGAGGGCACGGAGGAAGGAATCACAGAAGGCGAGGAGGTGGCGGAAGGCCAAGCCGAAGGCATGATTGAGGGCGAAGAAGAAGGGCTTGTTGAAGGCGAGGGCATACAGGAAGGCGAAGGCATTGCCGAAGGTGAAGGAGAGGAGGAGGGCATGCCCTCCGAAGGCTCGCCGGAGGAGGGTGCTGGTGAAGGCGAGGGTGAACCGCACAGCGCCGATCAGAATGGCGATTGGCGGATTGGCTTGTCCGAGTTGTTGCGTGTGATCCAATTCTTTAATTCACAGGGGTATCATTGCGCCGGGAGCCCCGGGGACACGGAAGATGGGTTTGTGCCGGGGCCGGGCACGAATTACACCTGCACACCGCATGACAGCGATTACAACACGCAGGATTGGCGGGTCGGTTTGTCCGAACTGCTTCGCGTGATTCAGTTCTTTAATTCGGGTGGTTATCACGGGTGTACCGGGAGCGAGGATGGGTTCTGTCCGGGTCCAGGCCGGTAACAGCATCTTTCCGAGCGCCCTCACCCAAATCGGGAGGTTCAGAGGATGAAAAAGCGTTTTGCGGTCTTGTTGATTGCCGTGGTTTTAACGTCGGCCACCGCCTTGGCTGTTCCGGGCCTGATAACCTATCAGGGACGGCTCACCGATCCTGAGGGCCAGCCCATCACCGGGTCCGTCACTATTACGTTCACGTTCTGGAGCGCACAATCCGGCGGGACCCAGTTGGGCAGCGGATTCAGCGATGCGGACACCGTGACCCCCGATGCTGAGGGCATCTATTCGACCCTGATCGGCGACGATCCCTCCCCGGCCATTCCGAGCGCGATTTTTGAATCGAATACGGTCTGGCTGAACGTGAATGTCAACGGGGAGAATCTAACGCCGCGCAAACGCGTCTCGTCGGTCGCTTATGCCGTGCAAAGCGCAAATGCGGATACCCTGGACGGCTCTCATAAAGAGTCCTTCGCCAATGCCACGCATACGCACAATGCATTTGATATTGACAGCGGCACCTTTGCGCCGTATTTAATTCCCGACAGCCTTACCCTGACCTCTTCCTCGTTCATCCATGGCGAGGCCATTCGCACGGGCACGGTTTCTCAAACTTTCATTGATCAGACAATTGCCCGGGACAGTGAAATCATGCCCATGGTGCTGGCCAATGACGGAAGCGGAAGCACCTTGGATGCCGATACCCTGGATGGACAACAAAGCACTGCCTTCGCCTCCACGGAACACACCCATACCGGCTATGCCGCGAGTTCACACCAACATTCTGGCGCGGACATCACCAGCGGCACGGTACCCGAAGGGAGTATTCCCTCTACGATTGCTCGCGATAATGAAATTCTATCACAAGTATTGGCCGGCAGATGTACACCTAATGGCTAAGGATATTGTTC
>CAYXPO010000744.1:0-2783 GCA_964466925.1 uncultured Nitrospirales bacterium | reverse complement strand
CAGGCTCGAATATCAGCGCCTTGGCGTTAAGGGCGGCGCGCACCGGCGCTCCGTCACCACAATCATTGCTGGCGACAACCCAGTACGCGTAGTTTTCAAGAAGAGCACCAAAGCAATTGAACCCGGCGTCCGATATCGTAATGACGGTGCCTGTGGTGGAACCCAGGTAGACGGCATTCGCATACTCGGCCTCCGGCGTGCCATAGACATCATAGGCGGTTGCACGGTCCGCGGCGGACCAGGTGATTTGAACCGTGGAACGCTGTTCGCCAAGGGTGGCGGTGGCATTGCCCGGCAGGCCGGGCAGATGACAGGCCGCCTGCTCGATGACAATGTCGCGCGGCATTTGTGACGCGCCGGGCGCTTCCACCGTGACAATGCAGGTCCGCGCCTGCCGGGTGCCGTTGGCGCCAAAGACAATGCGTATGGTGCCGGTGTCCTGCCCGGCGGCCCCGGATTCGATGCCCGCCCATGCCGCGCCTTGCGTTACCGTGGCGGTCCAATTCAACGACTGTGCGCCATAACGCTGGACGGCCACCTCGGCCACCCCGCTTTCAGGTCCGGCGGAAAATAGCCTCGGTGTCAAGTGCAGCGTGACATCCGGGTTTTCATGCCCGTAGGGATCGCTGCCGATTTCGCTTTCAACGCTGTCCGGCACTCCGTCGTCGTCGGCATCAGCATCCAGAAAGTTTGGCAGGCCGTCATGATCCGCGTCCTCGTTCCCCTCGTCCAAATCAAGGATGCCATCGTTGTCCTGATCGAGGTCCAACGCATAGAGGACCGTGCCGGAGGGGCCGGCGGTTCCTTGAACCGTTCCTCCGAAGGAATCCGATACCGGCAAAACGCGCGGCACAAGGGTGCCCGGACCGGCTTGGGTTACTGTGAGGCGGTAGTGCCCCGCCCCGATCCACTCGAGCGTGTATGCGACGTTCGTGGCCGTGCCCGCGAAGGCAATGTCCTCTTTATCGAAGCCCTGAACATACTCGCTGAAGACAATATCGAACACGGCCGGCAGGAACGCGGATTGCGCGTACTGGCCGGGAACACGTTGTATGGTCACCGTCAACAACGCATTTTGGGGCTGCAACTCATAGGCCCCGGCATCCACCGTGTCGCGCGCAATACGCGGGAACTCCGGGCCGCGCTGGTCGTGGAAGGGCGCCTCGTCAAAGTAGACATCGGTGACAAAGGCATTATCGCCCGCGTTCACGGCCGGGCTGAACACCGGCAAGGCGTGGGTCAGGGTAAGTCCGCCATTGTCCGCCAATACGGGATCGAGCACAATGCTCGTATCCGTGATGCCTTCCGCCACAAGGATGGTATCGCTTCCGCCAAAGCCCGTAGCGCCCGTGGTGTCGCCGATTATGTTGCTTTGGCCCGCGGTAAAGACGCCCGAAACATCCGGATGCACCGAACCGCTTCCGGATCGATCAACATTGCCCACAATGAGGGTGTTGCGCAAATTGACCGGCGCCGCGCCGCCCAGCACATGAACGCCGCCGCCGTCGCCCCGGGCCGACGCCGTGTGATCGGCAACATTCCCCGTCACCGTGCAGTTGACCAGTACCGCGGACTGCACCGCGCCCTGGGCAAAACCGCCGCCATTTTCCACGGCCCGGTTGCCGGAGAGCGTGGTGTTCACCAGCACCGCGGTTCCGAGATTCATCACCCCCCCGCCCCGGCGGGCCGCATTTTGCGTGATGGTGCTGCCGCTGATGCGCAAATTGCCGCCCGCAAGACCGGCCACAAAACCGCCCGCATCGGCGGCCGTGTTTCCGGAACCCATGGAATCGCGCAGGGTCAATACCCCCATATTCAGGATGCCGCCGCCGTTTTCGGCGGTGCTGCCCAGAATGCGGCATTGATTCACCGTCAGCGATTCGGTGTTGAACACCGCACCCCCGCCGCCGCCCGCGCCGGCGCTTCCGTCCGCCAGGGTCAACCCGGAGATGACCACCTCGCGGTTGGGCAATTCATCGCCGTCATCCACTACAAACACCCGTTGGACCAGGCCGCCGCTCACCGTGACTTGCGCCGAGCCCGGGCCTTCGAGCGTAAGGGATTTCGTGATGAACAGCGGGCCAAGCGCCGAACGCAACACAATGGTTCCGGCGAGCGCGGGCGCAAACCGGACCGTCCCGTTTTCAGCGATCTCGGCAACGGCTTCACGCAGACTAACCTTGCCGGGGGAGAAATCCCCGTCCACTTCGTCGCCCAAGAGGGTTACCACCAGCAAGGTCGGCACGAGCAGGATATCGCTGGTGATCTCGTGGGTGCGTTCACCGCCGATGCCCGTGTGGCCGAGATCATCGGCAAGGAAGGTAAACGTGTCATGACCGTAATATAAGAAATTGCCGGTGTACTGTACCGTGGCCAGCGCGGCGTTGAGGGTGGCCAGAGTGCCGCCCAAGGTAAGTGAGGAGGTTCCATTGCCCATCTGAACAAGCCCGGGCACCACCGTGACCTTGAGGGTTCCATGCAGGACCGACAGGCTGACTTCGAGCATGCTCTCCCCCGCTTCATTCGCGTCACGATCCGAGACGCGCACGCCGGCAAGCGCCAGCGCCGTTTCCTGGAATCCTTGATACTTCGGCAGGGCCGTGGCGGCGGGCGCGTCATTCACCGGCGTCACTTGTATCGAGACGGTGGCCGTGGCAAAGCGGCCCGGAGCCGGTGTGCCATCGTCTGAAACGACATACATGAAGGAATCCCGTCCGTTGAAATCGGCATCGGGCCGGTACGTGACGCGGCCGGTGGAGGAATCGGCGGTGGCGGCGCCATGC